>NZ_JBFRPK010000061.1:0-52347 GCF_041471965.1 Vibrio sp. 10N.261.51.A3 | reverse complement strand
AGTGCTTATTATCCATACAAGCGCTTAAAGGTATCCGCCATTAAGATCACAACTAAGAACCACATCGACACCACTGACGCTTGAATTGCACCAAGTATCAAACTGTCTGTCACAATCGCATCTGTTGAAACAAATTGAGGGAATATAGAAAGATAAAACAGGACAATTTTAGGATTCAGTAGATTAGTGAGAAGCCCTTTGAAAAATTGCTTATAAAGCTTACTTCCCGATGCACTGACCACAGAGAGCACGCCCTCTTGAGCGCGCAGCGCCGCACGAAAATGGTTATACCCAAGCCAGACAAGATACAAAACCCCAGCCCACTTTAGCCCTTCAAAGGCCATGGGAGTGTTCGACAGTAATAAGCTTATGCCGTTAGCCGAGATAAAGGCATGAAAAAAGAAACCACATGACACGCCCAACACGTTCACAAATGCGAACAGCTTCCTTTGAGTTAAGGCTGTGCTTAATACCAACAGCGCATTTGGGCCCGGGATAATGGCAATAAAAAACACGATAACGATAAACAGCCAGATACTGTCCCAACTCATTTCGATCTCATTTCATGAACATTTTTAGGGCGGACATTGTACGTCCATTCAGTGCCATTACAATATGATAAACGCTTAATTATCGCGTATAGCTAACAGACATAATTCGCGCGTATAATGAATGTGTTTATCGTCTAACATACAAAACTGATTCTCTAACATTTGTAGCCCTGATAGACTCCACCTCCTTTTTGATACTTGGTTCATTTATGTCATTTGATAGCCTAACCCTTAACGCAAAAACCGTCTCCGCGCTCTCATCTCAATTCAATAAGCCGACAGAGATACAGCAAGCGGTAATTCCTACCATTATTGCGGGGAAAGACGTACTCGCATTGGCTCAAACGGGCAGCGGTAAAACATTGGCGTTCGGCTTACCTTTACTGAATAACATCAACCAAGATGTGAATGAACTGCAAGCACTGATCATTGTTCCAACCCGTGAACTTGCATCTCAAGTGACCAAATCTTTAGAACCGATCGCGACAACGCTCAATATCAAATTGGTAACGCTAACGGGCGGCGTAAATACTGATGATCAACAGCAACAATTATCGACTAAACCACAATTAGCCATCGCCACACCGGGCCGCCTACTTGCTTTAATCAAAAGTGATGAACTGGATATAGCTCGGTGTTCATCATTGGTTCTTGATGAAGCCGACCGCCTGATCGACATGGGATTTTGGCCAGATATTCAAGCGATTACTTCAGCACTACCGAGCAAACGTCAGTCACTGTTGTTCTCTGCGACACTTCCGCCCGAATTAGTAGGTCAGGCTGAAGAGCTTCTTTCAAATCCAGTTAAGGTCACGACACATCAAGAAAACAGCGTGGTCGCGGCTATTGAAGAAACCCTGTATTTAGTGAACAAAGGCAGTAAAGCTCAAGCGCTCATCGCACTACTCAATCAACACACATGGCCGCAAGTATTGGTATTTATTGGCGCAAAAGACAATGCCGATGCATTAACCAAACGATTGAATAAAGCCAAAATCAGTGTGAGTGCGTTACATGGAAATAAGAGCCAAGAAGAACGAGAGCAAGCATTAGAAAGTTTCAAAAATGGCGAGACTCGTGTGCTTATCGCGACAGACGTGATGGCTAGAGGCATTCATATTGATCAATTACCTGTCGTAATTAACTTCGAATTACCTTCTCACTCAGCAACTTACGTACACCGCGTTGGTCGTACAGCAAGAGCAGGAAGTACTGGCTGCGCGGTCTCTCTGGTTAGCCACAGCGAAACTGACTACCTCAATGCGATTCGCACCTTGACCAATAAGCCGTTAGTGCTGCAACCATTAGAGGGTTTCCCGGTTACCGACAAACCTGCATCTGAAACGACCGCTCGCAAGCGTCCACCTAAAGATAAAATGGCCAATCGAAGAACAGCTAAAAAGAAAAGCATTAAGCAATTTAAAAGCAAACCAAATAGCTCTAAGTAACCAGAAATAACTCTAAGTAACCAGAAATAGAATGGTCAGCTCAGTTTGTACTGGGCTTTTTTATATGCAACAAAATACAAATTCACACCCAAAAACTTCCCTAAAGTTGCCAACTTAAATGACACTTTTGTGAATTATGATGCCAACGTATTGATTCTTGGTTGCTCAAAAAAAATACTCTTAAATCACGTTGACGCCCCTATATCTAGCAACTAGATTTTTCTATTAGTGTCTACAACAGGAGGTCATTGAAATGAAACGTGCTAGCTCTACATATCGATTACAACTGATTAAGGAAGTGGCAACTCGCCGAGATCGTCAACGTTCCAATGACCCGATGGCAAACTACATACAAACCCTAATAGATAATAAAGATGATTGTGATACTTCGGTTGAACGCAACCAGAGGTTCAGTGGCAGTCATTTTGATGAGCACATAGGTGGTTGGGTAAGTGACCACTGGGGTAACAAGTAGGACAAAGAGAGTAATCCAACCAGCATAATCGCTGTAGAATTCGTCTCCGAATTAACCTATCATCTGCAACAATTCCCTATCCTAGAGTAAGCAGAAAGTGTCTGAGTTAAAAAGAGAAAAAGAAGTGATGGTTGCCTTCCAAGTGATACCTCGCGTTAAAGAAGGCAACAACTTCGAAGTGGTTGATAAAGCCATTGAAGTTGTGAAAGCTGCCGATGTGCCTTTCCAAGTCGGTGCGATGGAAACTACGATGAAAGGTGAACTCAACCAATTACTCGATATCGTTAAAAAAGCAGAACAAGCTTGCTACGATGCAGGGGCGGTAGAAGTGATCACAAACATTAAGATTCACAGTAAAACCACCGAGGCCGATGATACATTTTGCACGTACCATCGTGGTGTAACGAAAGCGAATCACATGTTTGTTTAATCACATTTTTGTTTCTGAAAACTGAGCTTTAAGAAAGGCTCTGAAGAACCAGTGGTGTTATTGGAAAGGCATGTCTGAGAGGTGAGAAAGGATTTCCATTCGTTCTTCTTCTGACATCGAATGCCAATCACGCGGAGTCTCTTCAGGGTCATCTTTTGCCCCGATCGGTTTTCGGTCAAGTGCTTTGACTGGCTCTTTTTTGATTTTTACGTTCTTTTTATTCATACCGACACCACTCCTTCAGGTACAAAGGTACCTACTTTAATATTACACCCCAACCATTATGTAAAGTAATAGTTACTTCGGAGTTAAATAAAATCTAAATACTTCCTCTTTAGCCAAAAAGATCTCTTTGGGGACTGGTATTTCCCTCTTCATCGACCTGCTTACCAATCAAGTTTTTTTGATTCATTATTTTTCTTCTATAGCGCTGACGACACAGCTTTATCACGTGCAATTGTTCTGACGGTGTCATCGACATCCAATTAAAGCGCTCTTCTCTCTTGCGCATACAACCGTTGCAATAGCCTTTGTCATCGCTTGAACAAACCCCAACGCAAGGGCTTGGAACTTGGAAAAACTCTAACTGCTCCACCATGCCTCCTTACACATTCAAAATTACGCTTACTCTCTCAAAAATAAGCGATTAATTTGTCGCCTGGCTCGTGAAATCCATACTAAACTATGACCTTATACTGACACATATAGTGTTTTGTAAACTATACTTTGAACCCATCAAGTTACACTTATCCGGTAACTTCGTTCTTTCCTTTGGAGCCTTATAATATGAAGTTTAGTTCAAAAAAATTACTAGCAGTAGCCGCTTTACCTATGATGCTAGCAGCATGCACAACAACAGGTGACAACGCGATGCAAGTAACACCAACCGATCTACAGCACCATAATTGGGAACTTGCGCAAATTGATGGCAAGGACATTGTGAAAAGCGAAGACCAAGCAGCTCCTCGTCTAGAGATCGGCGAAAAGATGACTGCAAACGGCATGGCTGGTTGTAACAACTTCTTCGGTCAAGGCGAGCTGAAAGACGGTCAATTCCGTATCAAGCAAATGGGCATGACAATGAAAATGTGTCACAGCTCTGCGATGGAAATCGAACAATCGGTTTCTGCTACTCTAAGCGAGTGGAGCGACGTAACGCTAACAAACGATACGCTAGTACTGAAAAACGATGTACACACGCTAACGTACACAATTCGTGACTGGGTAAACTAATCCGTCATCGAAACCAAATACTGATTAAAGGAGCCTGATGGCTCCTTTTTTATTGTCAGCTTGCCCTCACTACTTCTTCAAAATTGACGCTCATCGCCGACTTTTCGTACCAACCTCCAATAAACCTCAAAAATCTCTCATTTAGATGCAATAAATTCAACGGTTCAGCGGTCTGTTGCTAGGATGGCAAAAGCCTAGAGTCTGTCGAGTTTTCGAGATGATTACGTATCGAACAAAACTCGACCGCGAACTCCCTGCTTGTTCTCAAGTAATTGATTGAATTTACTGTTGAATTAGAATTTATTTCAGAAACAGATAGAATAACTATTAGGGCATGTTGATCTTTCGTTAACCACGAAGGGTCAATACGCACTAGGGAGTTCGAAAATACAATGCTCTTGCCCGTTCACTACCAAATGGAAAAGTTTATGAACAAGATAGTAAGTACGTTAGGAATCATGGCAACCGTTGCATACAGCGCAACCATTTATGCTGATGAAGCAACATCCACCGACAGCTGGAACCAAATAGAACAGCAGGCAGAGGGAGAAACTGTCTACTTTCACGCTTGGGGCGGAAGCCAAGAGATCAATCGTTACCTACAGTGGGCGGGCAAGAAATTACAAAGTGAGTACGGTGTTACCTTAAAACATGTGAAAGTAACCGATATTGCAGAAACTACCACTCGCTTACTCGCAGAAAAGGCGGCAGGAAAGAACACTGAAGGCAGTGTCGATATCGTCTGGATTAACGGCGAGAATTTCCGTTCAATGAAAGAAAATGCCTTGTTGTTTGGACCATTCACTCAAACACTTCCAAACTGGCAGTACGTGGATAAGTCTTTGCCGATCGATGTCGATTTCTCGGAGCCAACAGAAGGCTTGGAGGCACCTTGGGGCGTGGGACAACTGGTGTTCGTTCATGACCAAGAAACACTTCACAACCCGCCACAATCATTCTCTGAGATGTTAAGCTACGCTCAGGCATTCCCGAATCGCTTAAGCTACCCGCGCCCACCAGAATTTCATGGCACGAGCTTCATTAAGTCTCTATTGATTGAACTAACAAACAATAACCCTGCACTGGCTCAGCCGGTTTCAGAAGACAACTTCCAAGAAGTGACGGCACCACTGTGGGCTTACTTAGATAAATTCCATAAAGTGGCTTGGCGCGGTGGCAAACAATTCCCAGCAGGCACATCGGAAAGCATCCAACTTCTGGATGACGGACAGATCGATCTCGCGATTACGTTTAATCCAAACTCTGTTTATTCAGCACAAGCCAGTGGTCGCTTAGCCGAAACCACTAAGGCTTATGCTCTAGAAAGCGGCGCTCTATCTAACATTCACTTCCTTGCGATTCCTTGGAACGCCAATGCAACCGCGGGTGCTCAAGTGACCATTAACTTCTTACTGAGCCCTGAAGCACAGTCTCGCAAGGGGGACCTCAATGTTTGGGGCGATCCTTCGGTTCTGAGCAGCAAGTACCTCACTGGCAGCGCTAAAAACACCCAGCAATTTAAATCGGTTGATGAACCACACCCTAGCTGGCAAAACGCGCTCGAGAAAGAGTGGCTTAAGCGATACGGTAACTAGTCTTCATGCTACGCGCTCTATATTTTGTTGTTATAGCTGTATGCATTATCCCGACCATTCCTGGGGTAGCGGGAGTCGTGGCTTCGTCACTGAGTTTCATCCCGCCCCTTGGTTTAGAGGAGCCGACACTCAACGGTTTTAGCCAAGTCTTTCAATGGGAAGGGGCTTGGCACTCTATTGGCTTAAGCCTAGGTTCAGCAATTGCAAGCAGCTATATAGCCTGCTTCCTGACCTTTTGTATTCTTCAAGCCTCTTGGGGAAACAAGTTTTGGAGAAAGATTGAGTTTACGCTATCGCCAATGCTTGCCATTCCACATGTAGCTTTCGCTATCGGCTTTGCTTTTCTGTTTAGTCCAACGGGGCTTGGCGCAAGAGCGGTACATCACTTGCTCGGCGAATCGGCTACCAGCTCTGAATTGGCGTTATTGGTGAAAGACCCATACGCGTTCGGCTTAATTATTATGCTCGCACTCAAAGAAGTCCCCTTCTTATTGCTGATGAGCATTTCGATACTTCAGCAAATTGATGTAGAGCGTATCACCAAGGTCAGTGCATCGCTCGGTTACAGCCGCGCTCAGATCTGGTGGAAATGTATTTTCCCACAATGGTTTACTAAGCTTCGTTTCCCAATGCTGGCGGTACTCGCTTACAGTGTCTCGGTTGTCGATATTGCTTTGATCATAGGCCCAACCAACCCGCCGACCTTTGCCGTTTTGGTATGGCAATGGTTCAACGATCCGGATCTTAACCTACTTCCGCGAGCTGCTGCTGGTGCCATCGTTTTGTTTGGTTTAGCTTCGTTGATCATCGCCTTGGCGCGTTTAGTTGAATGGGCGGTTCTTAAGTACTTTCGAACTTGGCAGTATTCCGGAAGAACAGGGGCAAACCTTCCGGGGAAAACGGTATTCACTGTCCTTGCTAGCCTTTCACTGCTGATCATTCCTTTAATGGTAATTTGGAGCGTTGCTCAGCGTTGGCGCTTCCCTGATTTACTGCCGAGCCGCTACAGCACGCGCTTCTGGGAGTTCGAGTGGGAAGGCATCATGAACACCGTTGGTCAAAGCCTATGGATTGGTCTGATTGCTGCTTCAATCGCTTTGTTGCTTGCGCTGGTTGCTCACGAATACAGAATCAAATACAAGTGGCAAGTTCCGGGCTTCATTATCGCTATTCCAATGCTAATACCACAGCTTTCAGTGTTGTTTGGTATGCAAGTCACGACCCTCTACATCGGCAGTAGTGCCTATGAGTTCTGGGTGATTTGGGCGCATGTTTTCTTTGCTTTCCCGTTTGTGTACCTGTCTTTGGATGGCCCGTGGAAAAGCTTCAATGATGGGTTGATTAAAGCCTCGCTGAGCCTAGGTAAATCGCCATTTCAGAGTTGGTATTCGATCAAACTACCAATCTTGCTTCCTGCGATTGCCTTTGCTTGGGCGGTCGGGATCAGCGTGAGTTTGGCCCAATACCTTCCAACATTAATGCTCGGCGCGGGCCGTATTAGCACGATCACCACAGAAGCCGTTGCACTTACCAGTGGTTTCGACCGCAGGGTGACAGCAATCTATGCCATTTGGCAGGCCCTATTGCCTCTGTTCTTTTTCTCTTTAGCGATATTAGTCAGCCGACTTCAACTGAGATATCGCCGTCTTACTTTTAAAGGTTTCCTAAGTAATGAGTCTGTACCTCAACGACCTCGCCATCCGTAAAACCGATGGAGATTCGCTGTTCTCAGCGCTAAACGTCACATTAGAATCTGGCCAAATACTGGCTTTGATGGGGCCGAGTGGCTGCGGAAAGTCGACCTTACTGGATGCGATTGCTGGTCACTTAAGTGAAGATTTTTCGTACTCTGGCACCGTTGTGTTGAACAATATTCAGCTCGACGAGCTTCCATCACATCAGCGTGAAGTCGGTATTTTGTTTCAAGATGACTTGTTGTTTCCGCACCTCAAAGTATGGGAAAACTTGGCCTTTTCGTTACCGAACTCTGTTAAAGGTTCCGCTCGCCAAAAACAAGCAATGGCTGCACTAAAAGACATAGAGCTAACTCACTTAGCTGAATCTTTCCCGGATCAAATATCCGGCGGTCAACGCGCAAGAATAAGCTTGACTCGTATGTTGTTAGCCAAGCCTAAACTCGCCCTGCTTGACGAACCGTTCAGTAAGTTAGACCAAGAGCTCAGAGTACAATTTCGCGATTGGGTCTTCGAACAGCTGACCAAAGCGAATATCCCTACATTAATGGTCACGCACGACGAAGCCGATGTACCTCAAGGGGCAGAAGTACTGTCTTGGCCATGGAGAAGTAACCATGCTGGATAAGTACTCCATTAAGGTCATTAAGTGGCCATTAAATCAGTCTGCTAAGTTACTAAACCAATTGGGTATCACGGCCAATCAAACCACGTTATTCGGATTTCTGATTGGGTGTTTAGCGTTTCCAGCGTTGGCATTTCAACAATATGAGTGGGCGTTAGGCTTCATTGTGTTTAATAGAGTATGTGATGGGCTTGATGGAGCCTTGGCTCGAATCCAAGGCATTAGTGATGCGGGCGGTTTCCTCGATATCAGCCTAGATTTCCTATTCTACTCGCTGATCCCTTTTGGATTTGTCATTGCCAACCCAGAACACAACGCCATTGCCGGTGCATTTTTGATCTTCTCTTTTATCGGCACAGGCAGCAGCTTTTTAGCGTTTGCGGTTATGGCAGGCAAGCGAGGCATTGAAAACCCAGTCTATAAGCATAAGTCTCTGTACTACATGTCAGGGCTAACCGAAGGCACTGAAACCATCGCTTGTTTCATCGCGTTTTGTATTTGGCCTCAACACTTTGCGGTTATCGCTTACACCTTTGGTGCAGCTTGTTGGCTAACCACGTTCATGCGTATTTATTTTGGGTTCCAGACACTCAAAATAAATTAGGACACCAAGAAAGGATACAATCGATAATTGTATCCTTTATTTTGTTGAATCTAATTTACCATCACTTCGACACGTCGGTTATTCGCTCGCCCCTGACTTGTGGAGTTAGTGTCTACAGGTGCTAATTCGCCACTCGATAAAATGCTAATTCCTTCAACCCCTTTTGATTGAAGATAAAACGCTACTGAATTTGCACGCTGTTCTCCAAGTGCTAGATTGTAATCAGAACTTCCTACGCTGTCAGTATGACCTTCGAGCAAAAACTTACTACTAGACAACGATGCTAACTTTACAATTTTATCCAGAATATAGAGAGAAGAGTCTGTTAACTGAGACCGGTCGAAAGAAAAGTAAACTTTTGCTAGAGGGTCATCTTGCCTTCCATTTTCTAACTGACCGTTAAGGATTAGAAACTCGCTACAACCTTTGCTGACGCCGACCTCGCCAATCAAAAACTGACGCAAGTCTTTATTAAGTTCGTGTTTACTCGTCGTTTCAAGCATGTTGAAAGGTCCGGCATTAGGGATAATAGAGATAGGATCTCCCACTCTAACAGAGCGCTCAATGTCCATCCCTTCTTTTGCACAATACTCGTTAAACATAACTTCTTTCTCTTTGGCTATACTCGCCGCGCTATACACGAAGAAAAAAAGAGCGATAGATAAATACTTTAGTGGATTCATGAACTTTCCTACTACTTGATATGTCCAATTTCTTCTGAAATCAGGTTTAGAATAATTTCCAACAGTTCGTCTGGGTTGGAGGCATCGTAAACATTACTTTCACCAACACAGTCAGCTAAAGCTCTATTGTCATTAACATCATAAGTGAAGCCAATCAAAGCGAGCTGTGCCGTCACTGGACGCCCAGAAACAGTTCTGTCAGAACTCAGCCCGTCGATAATTTCAGTACACATCCCCTCCTCCACCAAAGCACTAGCCATATCCGAATTGTTGTCGTCTCCATCAGAAAGAATAACGATCAACCGCCGAGGGTTTGGTGTATTTGTCGCCTTTAAGATTTGTGCTGCTCGCATAATACCTTGATAAGAAGCTGTTCCTCCCTCAGGTGAAAAACTTTTAATATCATTGTCAATACTGTTTAAATCAGACGTCAGTGGGGTGGTATAATAATCATAATTAGTAACATAATCACAGCGCTCATCGGATTCTTTTACTTGCCATAAATCTACAACTGTATTTTTCGCACTCTGCTTATCGTTCCACCCGTACACAATTTGGTCTGAATAATATATTTTTCTTTTACTCCGACTACCATTACACCGCCCACCAACCGCATCGACCGAATATGCAGCAAAGGGAACTAAGGCAACCTTGTTAAGCTCATCGGGTGAGGCGCTTTCTTGGTTAAATTTATCCAATTCAACGAGCACATTTGAAATAATATCTTGTACCTCTTGATATTTTCTCTTTGTACCCCACCAATAATCCATTGATCCCGAAAAGTCTGTCACGAATGCAATATCAATGGAGTCACCTTGATATTTTCTCGCTGTACCAGCATGACTTACAGAATACTTTTCATCTAAGCCGACAAAATTATCGTTACCGGGAAACCAAGATTCATGCGTGGTAGTTATAGAAATATCATACTGACTATACCTCGCACCGCCTTCGCATTGAGTTTGATCCGTCAACTGACACTCCGTCCTAACGATATTCATAGGCACATTTGTTTCTTTATCTCGTATATAGGCATCTACATATAAACGAGCTAGTGCAGTATTATGCTGTGAACTTGTGCTATTTTGCGCAGAAAGTGCGAGTGCAGCTACTTCAGCAGCATCTCCCAGACGAGCACGATTTTGTATAGCTCTGGCACCATCGATTCCTAATGCAAACAAACCGTAAAAGCCGGGGATGAGTAAAGCAAATAGTATCGCAGCATGTCCTTTCTGTTTGTTTAACGACTGACGCATACTACCTACCCATCATGACAGAAGAAGATTGAACTGTTGTGAAGTCGGTCTCGAATAACTCACCAGCCCAATTATCTGTTTTATAACAGAGAGTTACTCGATACAACGTAGCTCTTCTTCCCCATGACGTCATCATAGATAATGCTTGAAGACCCTGAATGGTTTCTGTCAAGGTACAGCCTCCTCCGCGCTTGACCGTCGTAGTATTTGAGTTGCCATTTAAGTCAAAACTTAGCATTTCGAATGTACCTGACAAATTAGCTTGGCTGTAATTTCCGGTAGTACGTTTCAAAGAGTTTTTCGCGACCTTATATAGTGCTTTGGCATCATTCGTTGTTAAAGTGTTATCATTCTTACCATACAATTGAGTTCTTTCTTTTAGCACATTCACAAGAGAATAAGACAAACGGTCCAACTTCCCTTGTATTGATAGCTTTATAATGACGTCTCCTGTCAATATTAAGAGTGCTGCAAAAACAACACCTAGTAATGCAAATTCAACAGAGAACGTTCCGGCCTGTCTATATCTTAAATTGATCACGCTCGTACTCCTGAATCACGATAACTTCACGTGAGAATAAAGCCTCCGTGTCAATTAAAAACGACAACATAGGTTTAAAGTCATAATCAATTCGATATACAGCCATGACACTATTCACAGGCTCCCCACATTCCAACTCGTATAAACTGTCATCTTCAATTTCACACTCTCCTTTATATGATGACAAAGCCTGAATATCATCCAAATATTGAATAGAAAGCCTGAATTTATTAGGGTCAATCATCTCTCCCCAAAGAGATCCCTGTGCTTGAATCGAATTTTTAAATGACTGCATAAAATCAGTAGTAGAGCCTGATTCACCTCTAGTGCTAGAATCTTGAATAACAACTTTTGCATCTCTTACTGACTCGGAGATTGCATAGTCACTTACCGAGGACACATAAGACATGTAGCCCATCTCAGCCCAAGTAATACACATCAACCAAAACGCCATAAATGACAAAGCAAACTCGATAGATGCAATGCCCAAGTGCTTTTTTCTATTGTTCGTTTTTCGCATAAAACCACCTATATTATGGGCGAGTTTACAGACTGGCTACTTTTGATATCATTTATGATCTGAAATGACTCTTTTTCTGAATAACGACTAGCTAGGATTTTTTTCGCTGAATCTATTTGATTAATTTTCACTAAAGAGAAGACAAGATTAGTCTCGATTTTCTCATTACTTGCCCCTTTAATATAGATAGGCAGAAGCAGAGAAGCTGCATGTTCAAAATCCCCCTCAAGCATAGAAACCATCGCTAAGTTATTCTTGATTTTCACATCATCAACAAAGTGCTCTCTAGATCGTTCAAAATAGTACTTCGACTTTTTTATATAACCTAAATACGCATAGGTTATGCCTAATTGATTCTCAATTTCAGGGTTGTTTTTATCTAATTCATTTGCCCTCAGAAGGCACAATTCAGCCTTTCTAATATTACCGATCTCAAACAATGCGTTGCACTCAACAACGATTGCTTTTACATTCAACTCTTTTTCTCTGACACGAGTTATCACAAATAAGCTAGATTCATAATCACCATTATTCGCGTATGCTTCTGCTAGCTTTATCCTAGTTGAATCACTTTCTTTAATTTTCAATTGACCTTTATAATAAGCTATTAATTTTGGATAGTTATTCGTTTCGATTAATATTGATTCTTTGGATTCGGACAATTTACTATCCAAACTACTGTTAGCACACCCAAAAACAAAATAAGATAAAATTATCACTATTACTATTTTATACATTGGCCATAACTCTCATTATCCCCGGAGCCGTAATCAGAATAACGATCGGCATCATAATAAATAGGATTAGTGGAATAGACATTTTTGCTGCTAGTTTACCGATTTTCTCTTCGACTCCTAACATGTTAACTTCTCTTATATCTGAAGCGAGAGTCGTAAGCACATCAAAGATTGAAGACCCATACTTTAGGCTTTGTTTTAGAGTCATAATAAAGCTTCTTACCTCAGGAGTGGGTATCCGATTATAAAACTCATCTAGCGCTATATCCAAAGTTACTATTTTAGTACGTTCATTGATTTTATTTAGTTGATAGGATAAATCCTTGTCAAACCCTTCCATCTCATGCGACAAATAACTCATAGCTGACTCCAAAGTCATTCCTGTTTGGATACAAATAGCCATCAGATCCAGAAGATATGGTAATTGATTCGATATTTTTCGTCTTAATGCTTTTTGCCTTACCGCTAAGTAACTGTCAGGTGCAATGACACACAAAACAAACCAAATGGCCAGCATTGCAATAATTTGGTTAAGTATAAATTCAAACCTAGATAGCAATATGTAAATAATAATGCATCCTAAAAAGGCCACAACATACTTGGTTAGCATGTAATACTGCGAGATATTAGAATTATAAATCCCCGCGTCATCTAACTTTTTATCAATATCATCTTTTGACGATGTTAAAGTCGATGACAGGTTATCAAACAGATTATCTAAACCTTCTCCTTTCCTCACCTCGGCTTTAGGTTCATCGAAAAGTGAAAATTTATTAAGCATTCTTCGCCGACCTATCTCGGTGTATACCTTAAAAAATAGATAGGATAAACACGCGAATAGCAGAACAAGAAAGACAAAAATTAACGTTTGCGTTTGCATTACTTTTCTACACTTTTCATTAGGGACCAAACAATGAGCAAACCAATAAACTCACTAGCCAGAACATAATAAAGAATCGGCTTGCCCGCAGGGTCATTCATTACAAAGTCAAAATTTTGCGGGCTGATAAATTGCATGAAAAACATAAAGCCTATAGGTATAGCCGAAACAATTTTCGCAGACATTCGAGCTTCTGAAGTCATCGCCATCTTTTTCTTTTCAATAGATCTAGAATCAAACATTAAGCGATTCAACCTATTAATAACTTGTTTTAACTGTCCACCCCTCTGCATATTTGCTCTAAGAGTAATAACAAAAAAGTAAAAAGCAGGATAAGGGAAGCGTTGAATCGACTTTCTAAATACAGAGTCTACCGATTCTCCTACCTGTAAGCGCTCCCCCATTTTCTTAAATTCTTTCCCCACTTCACCTTCTAGGGTTTTACCTACGTAAATAATCGCATGAGTAATACTCTCTCCGGAGCTTACTGCACTTGCCAGCATACTCAAAGCATCGGGGAATGCTTCTTCAAAACGTCTTTGTTCGCGATTCTGCAACCATTGATAACCTATGAATAGACCAATAATAACCAATGAAAGTGTTACTATTTGACCATCCACTTTAATCATTTTCTGATTAAGTACACTGCTAAAAACAATAAGAAAACCTAAGTACCCTAATAGTTTTATCATGGCGTATTGACCAAGCTGACGAACTACATTATCAAACTTACTTTTGCATTTTTGAACCAAAGTTTGACTTGATAGAGCATTCAAATTTACAGCTTGCTGAGATTCGTCAATAGATTCTATATAGAGCGTTTTATTAGCTTCCATTAAATACTGGTGACGTTCTTTTTTTGTGGATGGCCAAAACGCTATAAGCATTACAGCTCCGCCAAATATCAAAGCTAACCAATAAATCACGCTGGCTCTCCAACCCTAAATGCACTATTAAGCTGCTCTTCTAAACCAAAAAATTTTGCCTTCTCGACCAGAACGGAACGTTGCATCATACCGGCGGTAACATACCGACCAGAGACCTTGCCTGATTCACTTTGAATCATCGGCTGAAATTTAAATATTTCCTCTAGCACTACATTCGAACCTTCAATACCAACCACTTCCGTAATGCTCATCACTTTCCGGCTACCGTCGTGGAGGCGGCTAATCTGTATGACAAGATCGACTGCGCTTACAATAGTTCTGCGTATTGCTTCCAATGGAAGGCTACTTGTAGCCATCATGATCATAGCCTCTACTCGAGCAATCGCGTCTCTAGGTGTATTCGCGTGTAAAGTAGACATGGAACCATCGTGGCCGGTATTCATAGCTTGAAGCATTTCAAATGCTTCTCCACCACGACACTCACCCATGATTATTCGGTCCGGCCTCATACGAAGTGAGTTAATAACGAGATCTCGTTGTGTAATTGCACCGGTACCTTCAATACCTGCTGTTCGAGTTTCCAATCGAACGACATGGGGTTGAAGAAGCCTCAGTTCAGCTGCATCTTCTATGGTAACAATCCGCTCCTTCTCAGAAATATATTGAGATAACGCGTTTAGCATCGTCGTCTTCCCCGAGCCTGTACCGCCTGAAATTAATATATTCAACCTACAACGAGAAGCAATCATAAGCACTTTCGCCATCTCAGGACTCATCGCCCCAAAATCCACTAACTGCCCTAGGTCTATACTCTGTTTTTTGAACTTACGGATAGAGACGGATGTACCATCAATCGCGATGGGAGGTGTAACAATATTAACGCGGCTACCATCCGGCAAGCGTGCATCGCAAGTCGGTGATGAATCATCGACACGGCGACCAATTCGACTAGCAATGCGCTTTGCTATTTGTAGAAGCTGAGCCTCGTCAATAAAACTTACAGGTGCTTTTTCAACAATGCCGTTTCTTTCGATAAACACATTGTTGTAGCCATTAATCATGATGTCACTAATAGAGTCATCATCCATCAGCTTTTGCAGTGGGCCTAGACCGTGTAATTCATCAACCAGACTTCGAACATATTCATTCTTGACAACAGTCGCAACAGAAAAGCTGTGAGTTTCAATTAGCATTTCAACCGCGCTAGTCAACTGCTTGCTTAGAGCCTCCTTCGACAATGAATGGACAGCTTCAGCGTCTAGAGCTTCAAATATTTGGTTACGGATAGCTATGTAGTTAGATTTAGCTTGATCCATTATTTAAACCTCTTAAAGAGCTTTTTCAGCAGCGAGGCATCAGTATTACTAGCGTTCTCGCCTAGAAGCATTGACGTTAATCGATTTAAGCTTTGACTAATAGGAAGACCCAGTTGATAAATATGTTTACCTTCTAAAACCATCTTGCCAACTTGAATCTCGTTGGGACAAACCACATCAACATTTCGACCTAAGAACTGTTTGATTTCATCTAAGGAAATTGTTGCCGATTTTTCCACCATCGTATAATTAACAACAACGATACATCGAGCTCTTGAGTTTAGGTATTCCAATGAAGCTAATACACGCTTTGTTTCTCGGACACTTGATATAGTCGGTTCTAAAACCAATGTAATAATGTCATTATTTTCAGCGATATACTTTAGGTCAGTTTTAGTATTAGAAGAACGCGATAAATCCTCTAAAATAAAGTTATATTGCCCAGCCAAATGTTTGGACATAGCACGAGCATATTCTTTGAGCTCAAGTTCATTTAAGTCTTCTGACTCAACAGCTAAAACAGCTAGCATGCTATTAACTTTTTTAAGCATGCTACTAGCATAACTCACGTCTAAATCAGTAGTGAGCGCGCCTGGAGCGACAGACTTTTTCTGAAACTGCTTTTCACCAAGGAAAATATCAAGGTTTCCACCTCGGAAGTCATGATCCACAATAAGGCAGGTACTTTTCTTTTTCGCACTGAGTTCATAAGCTATTTCAGCCGTTAACATTGTGGCTCCTACACCACCCTTTGTTCCCCAAACCGCAACTTTTTTTGCAGTCCTGTCCTTACCTAAACCGCTATTCTTCTTTCTATTATTATCAACATTTCGAACAAAATCGATTAATTCAGTCTTAGAGATAGGCCAAAATACGTAATAAAATCCCATCTCTTTTAGGTTACGTATAGTCGAAATGGCATCTTCACTACCAACGACAATAACTGACGCACTATTCGGTAATAAATGACTGATTCGCTTCATATCTTCAGTGACGCTTTCAGTCACATTCAACTCTACGATAGCAATTTCGACATTAACTTCACGTACGTGTTGTTTGATGTTTTCATCTGAATTATTAAGCATTGACGGAGGAACAATTCCTTCAAAACGAAAAGCTTCTTCAACAAGATCAATACATTCTTGTGTTTGGTGGAACAATACAGACGTTATCTGTTCTTGCACCACGACTTTTTCTTCTACTTTTGTTTTTAAAATATCTACAAGATCAAACATGTCATCACCGTCTATCGCACACTATTTAGCATTTTTTCAGGGTTAACCATGGACTGCCATCTTGCATTATCAGCATAACATCCGGTTTCTCCATATCCAAAGCGACCTATCGATTCATAGGTACAAACCTTCGTTACAGTTTTGTATTGGGTGTAGCGTAATGTTAAATCAAATAGGCGTTCGTTAGGCGTATCAGTTCCTTCTAAGGAAATCAGCTTACTGTTGACTCCTTTACTTCTCATATACTCAGCCGCAAGGTCTGCTAGTTGCTTTCCTTGCTGTGTGCGCCAGACTAATTGGCTACCTTTCTCAATCAGCACATCAAGATTTTCATCAATAATTTCAAATACTTCTACTTTTGTTTGACCTGTTTTCTTTATGATAAACGAGTATGTATGTTCAACGGGTATGACTTCAATCGACTGACCGCGCCTTTCTTGGACCTTTTCTGCACACCCACTCGAAACGACAACAAGTACACCGACAAATAGAGCCTTTAAATGCATTTTAATAATCATTTTTGGAATCCTCCTGAAGCCAACACTTCCTGAGTCCAAATCGAGCTCGCTTGCTCATATTGATTTTCGATAACGAAAAAACGCTCCAAAGTTGTTGTCTTTCTCATCGTAGGCAGTTGTATTTGGTTAGGTTCGATTGGCTTCACTAAATTCACAGTTGCGACGATTACCAATTCTGTTTTACTTCGCTCAGTTCCCGTATTTCTAAATAAGGCCCCCAACACAGGGATTTCGCTTACGAATGGGACCTTGCTCAATGACTCTTTGTCTTCGGTACTCAGTAGGCCACCTAAAACGAAGCTTTTCCCATCACCAAGTTGTACTGTTGTTCTAGCTCGACGTGTTTTTAGTGCTGGCAGGTCGTACGTTTCATTACTGTATTGAGTGTCCAATGAACTGACTTCCGGCATTAGGGCCAACGTGATTTTATCGTCATCGTGAACTTTGGCTGCCAACTCTAAACGAATACCAAATTCTTTGTATTCAACATTGGTTGTGCCATCGACAACAGTAACAACGGGAAGCTCACCACCAACTAAAAAGCTCGCAGTTTCACCAGAAATAACCGAAAGGTTTGGTTCAGCTAGGATTTGACCTACCGTATCGTTACCAATCGCAGTGATTACAGAGACAATGTCAGAAGCACTAAAGCTCGTCAGCTTGTCGACAAAAACACCAGCCCCGGCACCTTCACTTCCATAGCTCACACCAAATTCTTCAAGAAATGAATGTGATACCTCTGCAATTGACAGCTTCACATTTACTTGTTTTACCGTCGAAACTTCGATGTTGTTTACAACCCCTTCGAAATAGTTGCGTTTCATAAATAGTATTTCTTGAGTTTCGTCATCACCGAGGTCCCACTCTAGCTTGTACTCTTCTTTTGATTTTTCCAAAAGAGTACCAACTAACTCATTAATTTTGTCGCGCTCGTTTTCGGTTGCAACAACTCCGGATAAAACAACTTGTTCCCCAATATTTGCTGCGATGACTTGCGCATTTGGGTGCAATATTTGTATTTGTTGTTGAATATGGTCGAGACTCGGGTTAACCCAGATCTTCCGAGAAACCAATGTTTTACCCTCTTCACCATAAATAGCTAACGATGCTCGCCCAAGTTTTTTTCCGAAGACAACCACTTTACGTTCATCTATTACTTGATAATCCGCAATTTCAGGGTCAGAAATAAAAACTGATTGGATATCAGCTAGAACCGTAATAGTTTGCATCCCACCTTTAGATAAATTTGTGATGGATTGAGCAAATCCTGAGCATGATAGAGTGCTGGCAAACATACAAAGTAGCCATTTAAAATATGTTAAACGCATAGTAACCTAAGCTTTAATTTACAACGATTTGATTTGCTCTAAACTCAACGATCGATTTAAAGCCCGGTAAAACATCCCCTGCATCTGCCTGCAAGTCTGATTTTTGGTATTCACCAATCGATTTATGAACTTCCAATGACGAAATATGTTTGGCAATTGTTAATTTGGCGACTTGGTTGCGAGTCAGTTCAACAATCAATCGGATTTCAGTCGATTCAGGTAAGGTTCTGCTTGCTTCAATAAGCTGCTTATTGACTTGAAGGACTTTAACTCCCATAACTATAGGAGTCACAGACACCGAGTTCTTACGGTTACTTGATGTTTCCACTAATAAAGTATCTGGCGTCGAAATAGAGAGTATATCGACCAAAGTGCCTTGCATTATGATTCCACCAACTACTGATTCGACTTCCGTTTTAATTGCATATGGAACGCGATTTGGTGCAATAACCAATTCTACGTAACCATCTTGCTCAGGATTAATTATTAGTTCAGGGAATACCACTGAATTTTCGATAATATTTTGTCGATAAACAGAGCCCGGAACAAAGTCTAAATCAATGTCGCTTACGACACCTTTTGTGTTTGCTTCGTTTTCAGGAATACGTTGTAGCTTTAGTTGGCTACGCTCAACATGTTGACCTTTTGTTACATTTTCTAAAAGTGTCCATACCTGGACAGTCACTTCTTCTTTTTCTTTGATCGTTGTCGACTCATGATCTTGTTTCGATAAGCTACCAGCCAAACCATATAAGCCAAATAATATAGCGATGACTGCCATACCAAGAATGATGTTTTTTTTCACTTTGTTGACCTTATAACGAGGCTAGCACACCTAAATAACTGCCAATACAAATAGGAACGCCATAAGGAACTCCTCTTTGCTTTGTTTCTTCTATATTGGTTAATCGCCCATATACGTAATACACCACTGATAATAAGCCACCGATACATACTATTAAGAACAATATCGGCCATAAATAATCAGGTCTGATGGCGAATGAGTAAACTGCTAATAACTTTGTATCACCAGCACCAAGGATAGACAATTGGTTGAGAACCACACCAATAACAACAATGCTTAAAGCGTAAAGTAATGAGATGGATTCCCCATACAACAAAAAAAAAGGGAAGACCACTATCAATACAAGAATACATTCCAGGTTTGAAATCGTTCTATTTTTAACGTCTTTATACATTATAATTAGAGAAATGGTGGCTAAGATAACTAGCCACCCGTATTCTAAGACCATAATTTAAGAGGCTGTACCACCTAGAGCAGTAAAAATTTTACCAAATACTACCCCTAATTGAGTTCCAATTGGAGTAACAGCAGTACCAACAACGATTGCAATAGCCGCAGCAATTAGACCATATTCAATAGCTGTAACACCTTGCTCGTTATTTTTGTAGTTTTCTAGCACGATTTTGGTGTTAACGAATAGTTTTGTAAGCATAATTAATTTTCCATGTGGTTTGATTGTTTTCATACGGAATTTCACCCCGTAAAGAAGGTTAACAAGATATTACTCATTTATATGATTACAGACAAATTACTAACCATTTATAATTGTCGAAAAATAAGTATTTAAAATGAACCAACATCAAATAAAACCGTTAAATTAATAACACTTAAGTAAATAGGGGTTAATTTACAATCAGAAAAAGTTAAAAATACGCACAATAAGTTACCAAGCACACATAAACCAGGTGTATATGGTTAAGATTCAACCAAGCTTTAATTATTGCAAGTACGTGATGTTAATCACAAAAAAAACAACATGTGAGCTCTAAAATAAAATCAAGTAGGGTGATAACTCTAAACTTTTGCTTCGAAGAAAAATAAGCCCCACCCTAAATTTAGGGTGGGGCTTATTTTTCACTATCGAATCAAGATATATCAATTAAGTTTTTGAAATCTCAACACCTTTAGGCTTGAATCAAGGTCGACATCGACAAACTCAGGCGGGTTGTCTAGGCGTTCAATAAACTCAACGCTTGGCGCTTCTTCTGCCATCGTCTCAATCAGGAAGTTTGGTGAGACTGCTGGTGAGTTCACACACGCAATCACTTCACCGCCTTCAGTTAGAAGTTCAGGCAAACGACGTAAGATCTTTTTGTAATCTTTAGTTAAAGCAAAGCTGCCTTTTTGGAACGAAGGCGGATCGATGATCACTAGCTCGTAAGGGCCGCCCTTCTTGATTTTTCCCCACGACTTAAAAATATCGTAGCCAAGGAAGTTAACCGAGCGCATATCGTGATCATTCAGACGGTGGTTATCGCGGCCTTTATTCAACGAGCCACGAGACATGTCCACGTTCATACATTGACGAGCACCACCAGCGATAGCCGCGACAGAGAAACCACAAGTGTATGCGAACAGGTTAAGAACGTTCTTATCCTGAGCATTATCTTGTACCCACTGACGACCATTACGCATGTCTAGGAACAAACCGAAGTTCTGATTACGGCCAATGTCTAATTGGTACTTAAGACCATGCTCAACCACAACCGGAGAATCATTCAACTCGCCCCATAGAACCTCTGAAGGCGCGCCATCAGCATAACGGTGTTGCAGAACAATGCTTGTGCCCTGCTTTGATTGCCAGATATCTTTGTTGGTGAGTTGAACCAATCCAGCTTTTAGAGATGACAAGAATTCGTCGTCTACTTCTTTAAACACGTTAACCAATAGCTGTCCATCAACCCAGTCACATGTCAATTGCTCTAGACCAGGCCAAAACTTACCACGCCCGTGGAAAATACGGCGTAGTTCGTTTGGTACTTCATTAAGTTGCTGTTCAATATGACTAAAAAACAGAGGTAAAGCTGATGCTTCCATTATTTCACTCACTTAGTGTTTAGCTTTGGCCAAGTTAATGACCAAGGTTCAAGCCAACTGTCCAAACCGTTCGACACGGTTTCTTGATGCCACTTCTCACCCAAGGAGTTTAGGCTTCTTGGATCGCAGACATATTCGTAGGCTTGTGATTGATAGATAAATCGAATCGCGAAAGCATGCAGATAACCTCTGTCAGCCTCACTCGATGGATTATAAATAGGGTCACCAACAATGGCTGAGCCAATCGACTTCATCGCGACACGGATCTGGTGAGTTCGCCCCGTATAGGGTTTACATAAAAGCAAACGCTCACCGGGTTCAGCCGTTGCTGATAAAAATTGAGTAATCGCAGGGCTCTCTTTGGATGTCAGAAGTTTCCAACTTGAGCGTCGTGAACGCTCCATGTCTCCTGAGATCAAACCTTGCTTTTTCTTTGGCTTCTTAGAACCGATCGCAAGGTAGTATTTCTCTACTTCACGCTTTGCAAATAGCTGTGAAAGCTCGCTCGCCGCCGACGCATTTTTTGCCAGCAGCAGAATGCCCGAAGTCATTTTATCTAGTCGATGAACGAGATACAGCTTAGGCTCATTAATTGCCTTAGCAACTTCTTGAAGCAACATGGTATCGCCATCGTCTTTGTGGACGCTGACTCCAGGGTGCTTATTGATAAGTAAAAAATCA
Organism: Vibrio sp. 10N.261.51.A3; assembly: GCF_041471965.1. Classification (NCBI taxonomy): domain Bacteria; kingdom Pseudomonadati; phylum Pseudomonadota; class Gammaproteobacteria; order Vibrionales; family Vibrionaceae; genus Vibrio; species Vibrio sp. 10N.261.51.A3. The sequence goes on along the minus strand of NZ_JBFRPK010000061.1, from coordinate 30,268 downwards.
GAGTGGTTCAGAAGAATATCGAACATTAAAGGCTAGCTCCATTGTAGAACGTGGAGTATACCGCGTCTGAACCCAGATTCCAGCTACGAAAAAGCCCAACTCACTCAATAAATATTGAATCGTTGGGCTTCTTTTCAGCAACTAGCGATCAGTGCGTGGTCTTTACTCGATTACCAATAGGTAAATAGAACCAAGCTACCGCTTTACGCCAGTTTAAACTTACCAACTAATGCTTCTAGCTCAGCAACCTTAGCGTTCAAGCCTGATGTATTTTCGGAGCTACGAGTTGCTAGCTGCAGAGATTGCTCAGAGATATCGCTAATCGCGGTAATGTCCGCTGCAATTTCTTTGGTCACAGCCGTCTGTTCTTCTGCCGCAGTCGCAATAGAGTTAACCATGCTTTGTACATTGCCCGCACCGTTCACAATCGCTTCTAGAGCCGAAACAGCACCTGAGCTTTGCTCAACACCAATCTCAACTAAACGACAGTTATCTTGAGTGTAAGTCACCGCTTCTTGAGTGCCCGATTGAATCGATTGAATGATGCCCGAGACTTCTCGTGTCGCTTTGGTTGTTCTTTCTGCTAGCGCTCGCACTTCATCGGCTACCACAGCAAAACCACGACCAAACTCGCCTGCACGTGCCGCTTCAATTGCAGCGTTAAGAGCTAACAGGTTAGTTTGCTCAGCAATGTCTTCGATTACCTTGATAACGCTACCAATCTGCTCACCGTGAGAACCTAGAGTATTCATTTGCAACGACATATCGCTCATTTGAGTCGACACTTGTTGAATACTCGCCACCATCTCAACAATCACGTTGCGGCCATCTTCTGCAGAGGTTTCTGAGCGACGTGCTTCTTCATAAGTTGAAGTACCTTGCTGCGCCACTTCAGAAATGGTCAAGCTTAGCTCTTCAGCAGCCGTTGCAATCAAGTTAGCTTTGTCTGCTTGAGCTGATGCACCAGTAACGATGTCTTGGCTAATAGAAGAGAGCTCCCCTGTCACCGATTGGACTTGGTGAGTCACAGACGAGATTGAACCTAATAGGTCTACTAGTGATTTCTGCATCTGGTTAATCGACTTAGCCAGTTCAGCCAATTCATCACCAGAATCATCAATAATGTCGCCTGCCGTTAGGTCACCATTTGCTACACGTCGTGCTACTTGTTCTACACGAGTAAGACGATTGGTAATAGAGCTAGACAATAGATACGCAATCACACAACCAAAGACAATCGCAATAGCAGACAACACCATGATGGTGCGCTCGATGGTAGTAAACGTGTCGGTTAGTGTCAGTAGTGACTGTTCTGTATCTGCGCGCTCACTTGCTGACGCTTGATCCAGTAAGTTCTCAATAGGGATAAGATTGCTCTCATACAAAGATCGTAGCTGTTGAATATTGGCTAGTAGCGCAGCTTCATCATTGATCTTCGGCACAAGCTTTGATTCAAACTCTTGAGTGAAACGCCCCATCAGGTCTTCAATTCGCTGAATACGGCGGTGGTCTTCCGAACCTCTACTCTCCAAACACTTAGCCTGCTCGATAGCTTGAGCAAATTCGTTCTTGTTGGTTCGATAATCATTGAGTGCATTATCGACCAGAGTGATTGCACCCAGAGCATCTCGATAGACATCTCCAGCTTCATCGATCAAAACAAGGTAGGTAACGGTACCCGGTACATCATCTAATCTAATCTCATCGGCGCTCTTATGAGCGCCAATAACTTCCATCCATACAATACCGACTAACGTGACAAGCACCGCCAATATAGAGCCAAAACCGGCATACAGTTTCTTTCTCACTGACAATTTCAAACAACACCTACCTAAATCAAAATATAGCTCTAACAGCTATTCGTTCCATTTATATCGGCTATCAGACGGATACCTTTAATGGTTATTTTTCTTAGATAATTAAGTTCCAGACATAAAAAAACGGGAGCTAATGAGCTCCCGTTTATCAAATTACTTTATCTTGCGATTAGAACTTCTTAGAAATCAGCGCAAAACCGGCAATGATACCAATACCTAGTAGCATGATTGCACCTTTACCGCTATCGAAGCCAGAAGAGATACCCATGAACGCAACGATTGCGATAGCTACAGGGATGATGTACTTAACTAGTGTGTACCATAGACCAAATAGTGGGAAAGAGACTTCACCGTCGTTAGTGATTTCTTTCTCTAGGTCTGCACGGTTTAGTCTCCAACCAGCGAAGATACATACCAACATACCGCCAACCGCTAGGAAAATCTTATCCGTTAGTAGGTCGAAAATGTCGAACGCGCCAGTATCAAACAGTGTTGGACCGAAGCCGCCAAGTGATAGAGAAGCGAAGATACATAGAATCGCCATTACAACACTTGCAGACAGTACCGCTGTTACACGCTTCATGCCTTTCTCATCGATTAGGTAAGAAACCACAACTTCAAGTAGAGATACTGAAGATGTTAGTGCCGCAACACTCAAACCAACGAAGAACATAAGAGCAAATAGAAGACCGATTACGCCGCCCATTTCAGCGAATAGCTGAGGAACAACAACGAATACTAAACCAGGGCCCGCTGCAGGTTCCATACCGAACGCGAACATTGCAGGGAACATTGCAACACCAGCTAGAATAGCAACACCAGTATCCATTGCGGTTACCATTGCTGTTGTCTGAACTAGGTTCTCTTTCTTCTTAAGGTAAGAACCGTATGTCATCATACAACCCATACCAAGACTTAGAGAGAAGAATGCTTGACCTAGAGCGGCTAGGATTACATTGCTGTCTACTTTAGAGAAGTCAGGACTGAATAGGAACTCAAGACCAGCCATCGCGCCCGGAAGCATAATGCCTTTGATTGATACTACAATAAGGATAATGAAAAGAAGCGGCATCAGGATCTTACCTGCTTTCTCAATACCACCAGAGATACCTTTCATAACGATAACAACGTTAAGTAGTAGGTATAAGCCCATCCACATTAGTGGTTGAACTGGGTTTGAGATAAAGCCACCAAAGCTATCACCAATTGCTTCTGGTGCGTCTAGAAGACCACCTGCAATTTTACCGATGTATGCGATTGACCAACCGCCTACTACTGGGTAGAAACCCATGATAAGTAGACCACTGAAAACGCCGATAACGCCAGCGAACGTCCAACGACGGTCAGTTGTTTTAAATGCACCTACTGCTGATTTTTGCGTATGACGGCCAATCGCAAATTCAGTCAGCATGACACTGAAACCAATAAAAATTACAAAAAACAGGTAAATGGCAACGAATGCACCACCGCCACTTTCGCCTGCTGTGTATGGGAATTTCCAAATGTTACCTAAGCCAACAGCAGAACCTGCTGCAGCCATTACGAATCCTAACTTCGAACCCCAGGTATCGCGGGGTGTTGTGGTTGTATTACTAGTAGCCACGTGTACTCCAAACTTTTGTGTTATGTGATGTTGTGTTTTGCTTTGGGTGGCGTCTTTAAAAGGAAGGTGTATAAATAAATTTACACACCTAAAAGATTTGATTGACGCTCGTTGTCTAGCAAGTAAACCAGTTTAAGAATAAAATTGGAAGTGCATACCGTACAAATTTCGTTAAAGATGTAAATTTTTATGGTTAAATGCCGACTTTTCATACAAAACAATCGTTTTCTTCTTAAGTTAACCAAAACTTAACAACTTTAACCTGTTTACATCTTTTGCTCTATTTTGTAAATAGTTGATTCCTTAAATTCCCATATCCGTTAAATAGCATTACTATCTAAGTGTCTCTTTTTTCGAGTATTCAATGTGGATAAGCTTTATCATTTTTTAACTTTGGCCTCTGTTGTTTTGTACTGGGTTCTCGTAGCCGGTGTGACGTTTCGTGTTGTACTAAAACGACGCTCTGTCAGCGTTTCTCTTGCTTGGCTAATGGTTATCTACATTATCCCGATTGTTGGTGTAGCTTGTTACTTCCTTTTTGGTGAGCTAAACCTAGGCAGAAAAAGGGCTGAACGCGCTCATCGTATGTTTACCCCTTTCGGCGACTGGTTCCGTCAATTGAATGATTGCCAACTTCACCAACCAGGGAAAGTCGGCTCCCCTATCCATAAGATTGACGAGCTTTGTAACAATCGAATGGGCATCCCTGCACTCAGTGGAAACACTCTATCGCTGCAATCTTCACCAAACGAGATCCTACACGCAATTATCGAAGATATAGAAAATGCACAAACCAATATCAAGATGGTTTTCTATATTTGGCATCCAGGTGGCCTGACCGATTCGGTTGCCTCTGCGCTGATTCGCGCTGCAAAACGTGGCGTAGATGTTAAAGTTTTGCTCGATTCAGCAGGTAGCCCACGCTTTTTCAAAAGCCATTGGCTCGCAATGATGAAAGACTCGGGTGTACAGGTTGTACAAGCATTGGAGGTGAGCCCATGGCGTATTTTTTTACGTCGCCTAGATTTAAGACAACACCGCAAAATCATTGTGATTGACGAGACTATCGCCTATACGGGTTCAATGAACATGGTTGACCCGGCTCACTTCAAACAAAACTCAGGCGTTGGTCAATGGATTGATGTAATGGTCAGAGTGACTGGGCCAACCGTTAATGTGTTATCAGCTATTCACGGCTGGGATTGGGAAGTTGAGACTGGTGAACGCATTCTCCCTGATATACCTGAATGCCCAGTTGAAGAAATCATGACACATCATCCGGTTCAAGTCGTGCCGTCTGGCCCTGGCATGCCGGAATATTTGATCTTACAAGTACTGACCATCGCCATCAATCAAGCGAATCATTCTGTACGTATTACTACACCTTATTTTGTGCCAAGTGCTGACTTACTCGAAACACTTAAGATGACAGCTCAACGCGGCGTAACTGTAGAACTGATCATTCCACACAATAACGATTCACTAATGGTTAAATGGGCTTCTCGTGCGTTTTATACCGAGTTGCTTGAAGCTGGCGTAAAGATCTATGAATTTTACGGTGGCCTTCTTCATACCAAATCGGTAGTGATCGATGAAGAGTTTTGCTTGATCGGAACCGTCAATATCGACATGCGCAGTTTGTGGCTCAACTTTGAAGTAACCCTTGCCGTTGACGACGTACACTTCACCAAGCAATTGTTTGATTTACAGCAATCCTATATTGAATCATCTCATCCCGTGGAATTAGAGCAGTGGGAACAGAGAAATTTACGTAACCGCTTCTTTGAGAGACTGTTCTATTTATTCAACCCGTTGCTCTAATACTCCTCGCTCGCCGACCACCATTGGCAACGAATAGTATCTTTGCGATCGCTTTTTAACTTTTCATCACAAATCGAGGAAAAGTTAAAAAGCAAAAGAAAACGTTAAAAACTCTCTCTTCCCTCTTGCTTTGATGGCTACTCGCATGTTTTAAATAGGACATAACCGATTGATAAGGAATTCACAGCATGTCCGAGAACAAAACCACTAAACTTATCACTGCCGGTCGTGATAAGAAGTGGACCAATGGTGTTGTTAACCCACCAGTACAACGCGCTTCAACTGTCGTATTTAACTCAGTAGAAGAGAAGCGTAAAGCTACGATTAACCGCGCTAACAAGACCCTTTTTTACGGACGTCGTGGAACCAACACTCATTTTGCCTTCCAAGATGCGATGGTTGAAGTAGAAGGCGGCGCGGGTTGTGCACTGTACCCGTGTGGTACGGCCGCCATTTCTAATGCCATTCTCTCTTTTGTAGAAACAGGTGATCATATTTTAATGGTTGACACCTGCTACGAACCTACTCGTGATTTCTGTGACACCATCATGAAAAAGATGGGGGTAGAGACAACTTACTACGAGCCAACGATTGGTGAAGGTATCCAAGACCTTATCAAGCCAAACACTAAGGTGCTGTTTACTGAGTCTCCAGGCTCTGTCACCATGGAAGTGCAGGATATTCCAACACTAGCGCGTATCGCTCATGAACATGACATCATCGTTATGCTAGACAATACTTGGGCGGCTGGCGTGAACTTCTCACCGTTTGATTTTGGTGTTGATATCTCGATTCAAGCAGCGACCAAATACATCGTGGGTCACTCTGATGTGATGCTAGGTACGGCAGTCGCCAATGAGAAATGCTGGGATCAACTAAGAGAGCAAAGTTACTTGATGGGGCAATGTGTCTCACCTGATGATGCTTATTTAGGGCTTCGCGGCATTCGTACTCTTGATGTGCGTCTACGCCAACACGCAGAAAGCAGCTTGAAGGTCGCAAAATGGTTAGAGACTCGTCCTGAAGTTAACCACGTTCGTCACCCTGCTCTTGAGTCTTGCCCAGGCCATGAATTCTTCAAACGAGATTTTACTGGCGGTAATGGCTTGTTCTCTTTTGTACTAAACAACTCTAATATCAAAGCGACGACAGCGTTACTTGATGGAATGACACATTTTAGTATGGGTTACTCTTGGGGTGGATTTGAAAGTTTGATTCTAGCTAACGAACCAAGCAGTTTTGACAGCTTGAGAACTGTTGCCAATCCTAATTTCGAAGGTACCTTGATACGTGTTCATATTGGGTTAGAAGATGTTGATGACCTGATTGCTGATCTAGAGGCGGGATTAGAACGTTATAGCGCTCTGATTTAATCTGAGACGATAGGTCTAATATGCAAAAAAGGCAGGATATTCCTGCCTTTTTCTGTTTAAAGCATAACTCAAAATACTCATATTCAGATACTTCAGCTCATAATACAAACCGCTCATAGTCCAGAAGCTTTCAAAGCCAATATTGAACCTTAAAGCACATCTACTTAAAGATCTCAGAGCGATGAAAAAATGGCTATGAATTTTTCAATTTCTAAGTGATTGTTCCGCTGAAATAAATAACACTTTATTTGTGTGGGCAACCGACTAAATGATCATTGACCATACCTGTTGCTTGCATAAATGCGTAACAGATTGTTTCTCCTACAAACTTAAAGCCTCTCTTCTTCAAAAACTTACTCATCGCTTTAGATTGCTCGGTAGAAGCGGGAACTTGAGACATCTCAGTCCATTGATTCACGATCACTTCATTATCAACAAATTGCCATAAGGCATTAGAAAGAGAGCCGAACTCTTTCTGTAATTCAAGCGTTGCTCGTGCATTGTTGTATACCGAAGCAATCTTACCCCTGTGTTTAACCACATCGAAGTTTTCAATGATGTGCGGCACGTTGTCTTCATTCAGCTCAGCTAGCTTGTTTAGATCGTAATTATCGAACGCGGCACGATAGCCTTCACGCTTTTTAAGGATCGTAATCCAACTCAGACCTGCTTGAGCACCTTCTAAAGTAATGAACTCAAACAGAACTTGGTCATCATAAACAGGCACGCCCCACTCTGCATCGTGGTACTCCCTTTCAAGCTCATGTTTAAGCGCCCATGCACACGTTCTATCCACTGTATTAGCTTCCATTTCGATGGTCTCTTTTAGTAATCATACATAAAAATAATGCCCCAATTAGGGGCATTATTTCAAAGGTCAGTTGACGTTAAGCCACTTCAATTTTATGGAACAAACGATACAGCACAGGCACTACGATTAGCGTGAGTACAGTCGCAAAGCCTAAACCAAACATGATGGTTACTGCCATTGGTTTGAAGAAGATATCCGGTAGTAGAGGGATCATACCTAGAATGGTGGTAATCGCCGCCATACATACCGGGCGAACACGACTCAGAGCCGCATCAACAACCGCTACATACGGATCTTTACCAGATTTCATCTCAATCTCAATTTGATCAAGTAGTACGATACCGTTCTTCAGAAGCATCCCAGATAGACTCAAGAAGCCCAACAGCGCCATAAAGCCGAATGGTGTATTCAAGGCTAGCAAGCCTGTCGTCACCCCTATCAACGCCAATGGAACCGTTAACCAAACGATCAGAGGCTCTTTCACCGAGTTAAACAAGAACACAGTGATTAAGAACATGAACAAGTAACCCAGAGGCATGGTTGTGAACAGTGACGCCTGTGCATCTGCTGACGACTCATATTCACCCCCCCATTCCAATGAGTAACCCGGAGGCATCTCAATCGCTTCAATCTGTGGTTGTAAGCGTTTCTGTAGAGTTGAGGCCGTCTCTTCACCCAATAGATCAGGATCCGCCATTACCGTTAGCATACGCTTACGGTTCTTACGGATGATCAGTGGATCTTCCCATTCTAGCTCGTAACCTAACGTTACTTGTTGAAGTGGGATGTACTCACTTAATGCTGGGCTCCAGATCTTCATGCCTTCGATGTTACGAATATCGACACGCTCGTCTTCAGGCAAACGAGCCACAATCGGCATTAACGTTGTACCATCACGATACACACCAATCGACTTACCAGAGAAAGACATTGCTAGGAAATCATCAACGTCAGATTTAGTAATACCATAACGACGCGCTTGGCTTTCATTGAACTGAGGCTCTAATACCTTAGTTCTTTCACGCCAATCGTGACGAACGTTAAATGCGCCTTCATCAGCACGCATGATGTCCATCACTTGTGCAGCGATTGAACGTAAAACCGTTGGATCAGAACCCACAATTCGCGCTTCAATTTTCGCACCGCCACCAGGACCTAATTCGATCTGTTTAAGCTTGTAGTCAATCTCTGGGAACTGACCATTTACATGTTCACGGAAGCGTTTCATTAGCCCTTCAAGTACTTCATAACTTTTCACACGAACCGTTATCTCGCCGTAAGCGCTATAACTTTTCTCTGGCGCATAAGTCAGCATGAAACGTTGCAGGCCTTTACCCGCGGTTGTCGTGATATGTTCAACTTCGTCCTGCTCAGCTAGCCAACTCTCAAGCACTTTAAGCTTGGTATTGGTCGCTCGAATATCGGTACCTTCTGGCATCCACACATCCACTTGGAACATAGGTGTGGTTGAAGACGGGAAGAAGGCTTGCTTAACGAAACCAAAACCGTACACACTCGCGCCTAAACCAATAATCAGAACAAACATGGTTAACCAAGCACGCTTCATACAGAACTCAAGGAAGTTTTTGTAGATAACAAAAACCATCCCGTTGTATGGGTCCTTACCTTCGTTATCTGGATCGACCTTCTGACCTTTAAAGAACATGTCGGCAAAGAACGGCGTGAGCGAGATGGCAGTAAACCAACTCAGCATCAAGGAGATCAGTAGCACCGTGAACAAGGTGCCACAGTATTCGCCTGTTGAGTCTTCAGATAAACCAATTGGAGCAAACGCAGTCACCGCAATAACCGTCGCACCAAGCAGCGGCCATTTGGTTTGGGTTACGATATCGGTGGCGGCCTGCATCCGGGTTCGCCCCTTCTGCGTGCCGATCAATATCCCTTCCACCACCACAATGGCATTATCCACCAGCATCCCCAAGGCGATAACCAACGCGCCCAGTGAAATACGTTGTAGGTCGATCTTGAAGTACTGCATGAAAATGAATGTACCGAATACGGTCAATAGCAGTATCAAACCAATCAATAGGCCCGATCTTAGTCCCATGAAGAACAGTAACACCACGATTACGATCGCAACCGCCTGCCCTAAACTCACCACAAATCCGCTTACCGACTTGTCTACCTCTTTAGGTTGGTTATAAACCTCGGAGATGTCGATGCCGACGGGTTGTTGATACTTTAGCTCGGCCAATCTTCGATCAAACGCTTCACCAACCGCTACTACGTTCACGCCTTGCGCAAAAGAGACACCAAGGTTAAGTGCGAGCTTGCCGTTATAGCCAATGATGTTACTTGGCACTTCAACATAACCACGAGTTACATTCGCCACATCTTTTAAATAGATGAGACCTTGAGCACCACCTTCTGTCAGAATTAAATCGCCAAGCTGCTCAACATTCTGGAACTCACCCGTTGGATGAATTCGAATGTATTCGTCGCCAATTCTTACCGCACCCGCACTTGATACAATATTTTGAGTCGATAAAAGATTAAATACCGTGCTTGGAGACAGACCTAAGGAGCTTATCCGCTTCATCGATATCTCAATGAATACTTGCTCTTGTTGTTGACCAGAAACAGAGACCTTACTGACCCCATCAACCAACTCCAGCTCTCGCCTTAGATAATCAATGTAATCCAGCAGCTCTTTGTAGCTATAACCATCACCCGTCACCGCAAGCAAGATCCCGTAAACGTCACCGAAGTCATCAATGACTTGAGGATCATTGACCCCAGGTGGCAGTTCAACCTTAAGATCATTCACTTTTCGGCGAAGTTCATCCCAAATTTGCGGAAGATCGTCCGGACCATAGTTATTCTTCATCGTTACCGTTACCTGAGACAGGCCACGGCTTGAAATAGAGTTCACTTCGTCGACATAGGTAAGCTGTTGAATCGCTTTCTCTAATGGATAGGTTACTTCCTCTTCTACTTGCTGAGGTGTCGCACCTGGGTAAGAGGTGACAACCATGGCATCTTTGATGGTAAAGGCCGGGTCTTCTAGACGCCCCAAACCAAAGAAGGCAGAAACGCCACCAATCAGGAAGATCAACGAGAGCATCCAACTGATGACTTTATTGCGAATAAAGTAAGCCGCTACACCCGTGATCTGGTCATCCCCCTGCTGAGCGTCATTCTGGGGCTTGTTATTTACTTCACTCATTGTTCGTCTCCTGAGACAATACTTCCACTGTCATCCCATCTCGCAATCGCGATACGCCTGCAACAACGACATGCTGCCCCATTTCCAATCCTTTCACTACCTGCAATGTTTCCTGGTTTGCTTTTCCTAACACGACTTGTTGTTTCGAGACTGTCTTGTCGTCGTTAAGCACCCATACATAAGAGTTCTGACGCGTTAAATCATCGCCATCCGCATTAAACACAGCTTCGATTGGGATAAGTACCCCAGCTTTTAACTCCAAGCCTATATCTCGCCCATTTGACGTCACCTCAACGGCCATACCATCCAGAATCAAATCATCTTCCGGCATAGGTAGAGCAAGCGTCACCGTGAACGTGCCCGTGCTTGGGTCAGGTTCAGTGGTGAACTCCTTAATAGCCGCTGTGTATTCATTGCCACTGGGCACTCTTACCACAGCCTCAACATTCGATAACAGCTGTTCGCTAGGCTGATTCACGTAAATCTGGTCAGGCAGTTGGATAACAACCTCAACATCCTCAACACTGTGAATGTTCACAATCTGTTGGCCTACCTGAATATTTTCATATTGGTCGACACTGACTCGAGAAATAATCCCATCAACAGGCGCACGAAGCATAGTGAACGATAAGCGCAGTTTCGCCAGTTCCAACTCGGCATAAGCAATCTGGCGTTGAGCGGCAATTTCATCGAATTGCGACTTAGCCAATAAGCCTTTCTTCACTAGCGGACTCGAACGTCGGTATTGACTATTGATTACCGTGTAACGAGCTTGAGCATTGTCCACATCCAATTGATAATCGGTTGGGTCAAGCTCGGCAATGATGTCCCCTTTGGCAACTCGTTCACCTTCCTTCACATCTAGCTTGAAGATTTCACCCGCAACTCGGAAACTGAGGTGAGCCTTCTCAGCAGCGTTTGCTACCGCAGGGAAATAGAGTTTGTCGCTAAAATCGATGACTGAAATCTCGATAGCTTTAACCAAGGGCGTGTTATTCACTTCTACAACTTGTTTATCTTCACAAGCCGTAAGTAAAGCCAAACACGACAGTCCAGCGGCCACTTTAAGTGTTTTCATGTTATAGCCCCCTTTCCTTGATCCACTCTCGAACTTTAACGCCCGGTTCAAGACCATTAACACCAGAAGTTACGATGCGATCACCATCGTTCAACCCTGAAACAATATGGCGCTTTTCATCGATGATGATTGCGACATTTTCAACAATACCGTCGCTATTCACGCGCCACACAGAGACATCATCGCCATCAGTCATCATTGCTGATGTGGGAATTTTTGTGGCGGCTGCTAACGCTGAAACTAAATGAACTGTGCCTGACATACCCGGCAAAATACCAACATCGGTTGGTCTTTCCATTACCATGGTGACTTTGTACGACCCGGTTTTGGGATCCGCTTCAGTATCAACTTCTTGGAAGGTTAAAGCGTAAGAGTTTTCAGGAAACGCATCAAAAACCATGGTTGCATCCATCTCGAACCCTGATGAAAAGCGCGTAATAAGTTGGTCGGGTAATAAGAAGACGACTTTAAGAATTTGATTGGTTTGAATATTCATCACGCCTTGTTTAGCCGCAATGTATTCATGGTTTTCAGCAGGAATGATGGAAATGGTTCCGTCATACGGCGCAACCAAAGTGGTGTAGCGAAGATTCGCGTTAGCTTGATTAAGCACCGCGCGAGCTGAATTGTGGTTCGCTTTCGCTTGGTCGAAATCTTGCTCTGATACCACACGATCTTTACGAAGTTTGATCGCACGTTGATATTGAACATCGGCTAGCTGAAAATTCGCTTTTGCTTGCTTCTCGAGTAGTTGATATTCATCGGGATTTAACTTAGCAAGCTCGTCGCCTTTAGACACGTGCTGCCCAGCGGTCACATCGATGCTCTGCAATAACCCAGGAACACGGAATGCGAGTACCGCTCTGTCACCAGCTTCTGTGGTAGCAGGGAAATTACGCTCAAAGGCATTATTACCGACGGAGACAGTGAAGAGTTTGGCGGGTCTGGACTCAGGTTCAGGCACGGGAGGAAGCTCCTTACCACACCCAGACAACCCAGCTAAGGCTGTCAATAGGACAAGGGAGGCTCTATACATTGGTGATCATCCATATCTATAAATATTTTTATAACATAGATTAATCACATGTAACTTACCAGTCAGCGGAAGATTTATTTAGAGAAAATTATTAAAAAAAATAACGGCTTGGAATAAATTTTCCTAAACCGTTATCTAATCCTTTTTAGGTTTTACCACTACATGTTCTTAAATTCACGATTCACTTTAAACGTGTCTGAGGTGACATAAGCTTCCATGTTGCGGACACTGGTCTCTAACTTCTGGAAATCACCCTCTAAAGTGTTCAATAGCGACTCTGCAGTTTGCCCTTTTTCCCAAGGCTTTTGCTTCAGCGTATGCTCTTGTTTCGCCTTCATTTGGTCGACATACTGAGGTGGTTGTTTTTCAAGCATAAATGTCAAAGCTAAATACGCTAACAAGACCAGAAAACTCCCCCCAAGCAGTGCTGCAGAGATAACTAAGATGCGAACCAGCCAAACTTCAAGGCCAAAGTAGTTCGCTAACCCCGCACACACACCAGACAATTTGCCGTTAATCGTGTCTCGATACAGTTCTCTACTCATAGTTGCGTCTCCAGTTAGGCGACTCCGCATCCAGTATTTTTTCTAGTGTCTTCACACGATCTTGCATAGATTCCGCTTGCGCAGAAAGCTTATGCAGACGTTGAAGCTCCGTTTCAGAAAGACCATTGCTGGATTTCTTCTTGCTGCGGTAATGTAAGAATAACCATAGCGGTGCCACGAAGATTAAAAAGACAATCAGTGGACCTGCAATTAGAAATGTTGACATAGACAACTCCTAGATTATTTATCGCGGTTTTCAACTTGTTGCTTCAGTTTCGCTAGCTCTTTTTCGATTTCATCTTGAGCTTGTAGCTCGGCAAACTCTTGGTCTAAAGATTTTGCGTTGCCAGTCTTAGCGTAAACGTCCGCTTCAGCTTCTAATTCATCCACTTTACGCGAGAATTGCTCAAACTTCGCCATTGCTTCGTTGGTTTTGCTTGAGTGCAGGTGTTTTTGAACATCACGACGGTTGCTTGCCGCATTGTTACGAATCATTAATGCTTGTTGCTTTGCACGAGTTTCTGCGATCTTTGTTTCAAGTTTACCAATTTCACTCGTCAATTTTTCGATGGTTTCATGAACCAAGGTTTGTTCGGTGTGAAGGCTCTTGATGATGTCTTCCAGTTTTTGCTTTTCGATTAGCGCCGCTCTCGCCAAATCTTCGCGTTGTTTGGTCAGGGCAAGTGTCGCTTTATTTTGCCAATCTAGAATCTGTGTTTCGATAGCTTCTACTTTACGCGCTAGCTCTTTCTTGTCAGCAATTGCTTTTGCTGAGTTGGTACGAACTTCAACTAAGGTGTCTTCCATTTCTTGGATAATAAGACGAATCATCTTTTCTGGATCTTCAGCCTTATCTAATAGTGCACTGATGTTTGAATTTACAATGTCTGCAAAGCGAGAAAAAATACCCATGAGGAACTCCTTAATTACAATGATGGCAAATGCGTTTCAAATCGTTGTGCGACTTTATCAATCCACTTGCTCAAAAATTTACGTTTGTTGTTAAACCTACCATAAATAATCCAAGTAGCGTGCCAACTTTTAAGCCATTTATTATCAGTTACTTACAATAAAATGGTGATTAAGTCGAACCATGCTATGATGAATTTAGCCAAGTATTGGTATTTTTCACCACTATGGCTCTTACATGACCTCTCCAGCGATTAATTCATACAAGGACCCGCTATGCAGCAGAACCTCATTGGTGAATCACCTAGCTTTCTCTCTGTGTTAGATAAAGTTTCCCAACTCGCACCAATAGAAAGACCCATTCTGATCATTGGCGAACGTGGCACAGGTAAAGAGTTGATCGCACAAAGACTGCATTACCTTTCAAGACGTTGGGATCAACCTTTGATCTCATTGAACTGCTCAACCTTAAGTGAAGGTTTGATTGATTCAGAACTGTTTGGTCATGAATCGGGATCCTTTACGGGTTCGAAAGGGCGTCATCAAGGTCGTTTTGAAAGAGCAGAAGGCGGAACGCTGTTTCTGGATGAGCTGGCGACCACTCCCCTTGCGGTTCAAGAGAAACTACTGCGCGTTATTGAATACGGGCAATATGAACGTGTCGGTGGGCAAAAGGCGCTAAGTGCCAATGTCAGACTGGTGTGTGCAACCAATGCCGACTTACCAGACATGGCATTAAAGGGCGAATTCCGAGCAGACCTATTAGATAGACTGGCGTTTGACGTCATTACTATCCCTCCTTTGCGTGAGCGAAAAGAAGACATCATGCTACTGGCAGAATATTACGCCATTAAGATGTGTCGTGAATTGGAATTGGAGTTGTTTGTTGGCTTTGCCCCCTCTGCCGTTGAATCGCTTTTGGATTATTCTTGGCCAGGGAATGTACGAGAACTCAAAAACGTCATTGAGCGAGCTATCTATCAGCACGGAAAAGATCCATATCCTATTGAATATTTGGTGTTTAACCCATTTAAACCCGCATGGAAAACAGAGCAAGATTCCTCTCCGGAAACTGGCAATGAGCCGTCTAACAGCCATACTTCATCAGAGAGCTTGTTTTCTTTGCCGCTTGATTACAAAGCATGGCAAGAACAACAAGACATCAAGCTACTCAACCAAGCCCTCAAACAGAGCAAATATAACCAGAAACAAGCCGCAGAATTACTTGGGTTAACCTACAACCAATTACGTGGAATGGTGAGGAAGTACGCGATTGTCGGACAAGCTAACGATAAATAGCTGTCCACGCTTGATTATTATTTGGAGCCGAATAAATAAAATGTTAAATTGTCCGGATCTTGAGGCTCCTCTAACGCCTCGTTTCGAAAAGTATTTCTTTTTATGAAAGCACTAATAAGACTATCACTGAGCATCTGCACGTTGAGCTTTCTCGCTGGATGTGGTGAGAGTGTGAATCACGAGCAAATCCGTGAAAAAGGCTTCATTTATTGCGGCCAAGGTAATCCTAGTACCTTCAATCCACAGCTGGTTGATAGTGGCATTACCGCAGAATCGCTGAGTCCTCAAATTTTCGATACACTGCTCACTCTTGATCCGATGACGTACCGACCAAAACAGAACTTAGCGACAAGTTGGTCTGTTGATAAATCAGGTACAGAATACACGTTCAAACTGCGCACAAATGTTGCGTTCCAAACCACAGACTGGTTCACCCCAACTCGTAGCATGAATGCACAAGATGTGGTGTTTAGCTTTGAACGTGTCATTGATAGTTCAAACCCA
The DNA here is from genome assembly GCF_041471965.1 of Vibrio sp. 10N.261.51.A3. Classification (NCBI taxonomy): domain Bacteria; kingdom Pseudomonadati; phylum Pseudomonadota; class Gammaproteobacteria; order Vibrionales; family Vibrionaceae; genus Vibrio; species Vibrio sp. 10N.261.51.A3. The sequence continues at coordinate 14,285 of NZ_JBFRPK010000061.1, read as the reverse complement.
TTTCATTATGTGGGTGGCGGCCTATACCCATGGTTTGCCGGAATCGACTTCAAAAACCTGATTGTCGATATCACCGCAGTTGATGACCTAACGGTGAAATTCCAATTAAGTCGCCCAGACAATTCGTTTCTCAATAACATCGCCACCAGCTATGCAGTCATTCACTCTAAGGAGTATGCCAATCAGCTCATTGCAGCGGATGAGAAAAATCGAATCGATTCCAATCCAGTCGGCACTGGCCCTTTCTACTTAGATGAATACCAAATCAACGACCTAGTGCGCTTGAAAAAGAACAAGCACTACTGGAAAGGTGAAGTACAAATGGACCAAGTTGTGTTCGATACTTCGCAACGTGGAACAGGCACACTTGCCAAGCTTCTGCGTAGTGAGTGTGACGTGCTCAACTCACCAATTTCTAGCCAAATCCCTATTATTCAGGCTCATGAAGAGTTGAAGATTTCTGCTACTCCGGCGGTTAATGTCTCTTTCATCGCACTGAATACTGAGCACCCTGCACTGCGTGACTCTCGAGTTCGTAAAGCGCTCAACTTAGCCATCAATCGTCAGAACATTCTTGATTCTGTGTATTACGGTACAGGAACCAAAGCCTACACCTTGCTTCCTCCGACTTCTTGGGCTCACCAAAAAGACAGCGTTCAAGTTCGCTACGACCGAAACTATGCGGTTGCGCTTCTCAAAGAAGCTGGCGTTGAACCTGGGTTAGAGCTTTCAATGTGGGTACCACTAGAGCCACGCGCATACAATCCAAGTCCAAGAAAAACGGCAGAACTTATCCAAGCAAACTTAGCCGATATTGGTATTGAATTGAAACTCTATACCGACGACCGATTTGACCGCACACAGTTGTCCTCTATTTCCTCAACAGACTTGTTGCTTACAGGCTGGATAGGCAATACCGGTGACCCGGACAACTTCTTACGTCCGCTGCTCTCATGCAGCTCTGAGCGTGCAGGGTTAAACGTCTCGATGTGGTGTAATTCAGACTTTGATTTCCTTCTCGACTTAGCATTAGAGATCAATCAACAAAGGCACCGTGTGAACTTGTACCGACAAGCCCAAAACATTCTCAATGAAGAAGTTCCTGTGATTCCTTTAGCTCATGGCGTGCAATTTCGCGTGCACGATCGTTCGCTAACAGGCTTTAAAGCAAGTCCTTTCAATGCCCAACCTTTTGATCAAGTCAGAAGAGAGGTGCAGTAATGTTTTGGTATACATTAAGACGTGTAAACTTATTCGTTATTACGCTAGGAATTCTGACCTTGGTAGGTTTTTCCCTGCTTCGATTAGACCAAACCTCACCTTGGGCAATTCAAGATTTTTGGCCCGGTTGGATTAGCTATATCACTGAATTATCGACGCTAAACTTTGGCCTAAGCAAACACGGTGTGCCTATCATCGATGAGTTGGTCCTGGTGTTCCCTGCAACGCTAGAGCTGTGCTTCTTTGCCTTTGTGTTGGCACTCATCATCGGTATCCCTTTCGGCACCATTGCTGGTATGAGACAAGGTAAATTTGTTGATACCACCATATCGTTCACCTCAATGGCCGGTTACTCTGCGCCTATATTTTGGGTCGCGTTGCTGATGATCATGGTGTTTTCACTGCACTTTGAAATGTTCCCAGTTGGTGGCCGATACGACCTACTTTACGAGATTGAACACGTGACTGGATTCGCGATGATTGACGCCTTTTTTGCCGAGGGTCGCTACCGTGCGCACGCACTACAAAGTGTTATCGAGCACATGGCGTTGCCTTGTCTTGTTTTAGCACTGGCGCCAACGACTCAGGTCATCCGATTGATGAGAGCGTCAGTGGCTGAAGTAATGACGCAAAACTACATCCGCGCTGCGCGAATTAAAGGTCTTTCCACTAGAGAGATCATCACGCAGCACGTGCTAAGAAACGCGATACCTCCGATTATTCCTAAGGTCGGTGTTCAGCTATCGAGTATGTTAACGCTTGCTATTGTTACCGAGTCTATCTTTAACTGGCCGGGCATTGGCCGCTGGTTATTGGATGCCTTATCGAATCAAGATTACGTTTCAATTCAAGCTGGTGTAATTGTGGTGGCTACCTTAGTTTTGACCGCTAATATTCTGTCCGATCTACTGGGCGCGATGATCAATCCACTGGTAAGGAAGGAATGGTATGCTAACAAATAACGTCTACCAAGAAGAACAGATTCCAACCCAGTTCGAACGTTTCTGGCGCAGCTTCCGCAGCAATAATCTAGCTATGTTTGGCTTGTGGTGTTTGGTGCTTATCATTCTGGTCACCGTCACTTCACCGTGGCTAGCCCCGCATGATGCACAAGAACAAACCGGTCACCTATTAACGCCGCCCTCTTGGGATCCTGCGGGAACGGTAGAATACTTTTTGGGTACGGATGACTTAGGCAGAGATATTCTCTCTCGCCTAATAATTGGCTCTCAGTTAACCTTCGGCGCCGCGGTGGTGATTACCTTTATCGCAGCCGTCATTGGTTGTCTGATTGGCGTACTTGCTGGTATGACGCGCGGTTTACTATCAAGCACGCTAAACCACCTGCTTGATACTGTTATGTCGATTCCATCTCTTCTGCTGGCGATTATCTTCGTGGCATTCCTTGGCTTTGGGGAGTTTAATATCTTGCTCGCCTTGTGCTTGGCACTGATCCCGCGCTTTATACGCTCGGTGTACATTGCCGTGCATGCTGAAGTAGAAAAAGACTATATTCTGGCTTCTCGCCTTGATGGTGCGAACGATTTTTACCTGCTATGGAACTCAATCCTTCCGAACATCCTTACCGTGATCGCTCTTGAAGTTACGCTGGCACTGTCAGTCGCAATTCTTGATATCACGGCTTTAGGTTTCCTAGGGCTTGGCGCTCAAGCACCGAGTACCGAATGGGGCTCCATCTTGGGTGATTCGGTCGAGTTGATTTACCTTGCGCCATGGACAGTTACCCTACCCGGCTTAGCTATTATGTTTACAGTTATCGTGATTAACCTCGTCGGTGAAGGTGTTCGCCAAGCGCTAAATGCAGGAATCGAATAATGCCGTTACTTGATATTCGACATCTAACCATCGAGATTGAGACCCCTCAAGGGATGGTTAAAGCCGTAGATCGAATGAGTATTACCCTCAATGAAGGGGAAATTCGTGGCTTAGTAGGTGAATCAGGCTCAGGTAAGAGTTTGGTTGCAAAAGCGATCGTCGGAGTATGTAAAGAAAACTGGAAGGTTTCTGCAGACCGAATGCGCTTAGGTAATATCGACCTACTGCAACTGACGCCGAAAGAAAGACGCCGAGTGATCGCCCGCGATATCGCAATGATCTTCCAAGAGCCATCAACGTGTCTTGACCCTTCTGAAAAAGTAGGTAACCAGCTCGTTGAAGCGATCCCTTCCCATTCGTTTGAAGGTCGTTGGTGGCAACGATTTAAGTGGCGTAAGAAGCAAGCGATCGCATTACTACACAAAGTCGGCATCAAAGACCACTCTCGCCTAATGGACAGTTACTCTTATGAGCTGACAGATGGTGAGTGTCAAAAAGTCATGATCGCAATGGCGATCGCTGCCAAGCCAAAAGTCTTGATTGCTGACGAGCCAACCAACGATTTAGACCCAATTACACAGTCTCAAATATTGCGTCTTTTGAGTCGTATGAACCAGATCAATAACACCACCATCGTGTTGATCGGCCATGACTTAACCACCATTACCCAATGGGCGACTCGCATTACCGTGATGTACTGTGGTCAATCGGTAGAATCCGCTGATACACCGAAGCTGTTGGATGCACCAAAGCACCCGTACACCGTTGCTTTGTTAAAAGCGATGCCAGACTTTAACGACTGGATTCCCCACAAGGAGAAGCTCCAGTCTTTGCCGGGGTCAATTCCACCGCTGCAACATCTTCCTATTGGTTGTCGATTAGGGCCTCGCTGCCCATACGCACAAAGGCAGTGTGTCGAGATCCCACATACGAAACGTATCAAGAACCATAAGTTCAACTGTCACTTCCCTCTGAATATGGAGAAGAAAAAGAAATCATGAGTGCATTATTAGAAGTCAGTGATTTGTCTAAAGACTTTACGACTCGCTCTGGTCTTTTCCGTAAAAAGATTCATCAGGCGGTGAAGCCAGTTAGCTTTTCTCTTGAAGCAGGCCAGACAATTGGTTTTATCGGCCAGAATGGTTCTGGCAAATCAACATTAGCCAGAATGCTCGCAGGCATGGTGGAGCCAACCGCAGGCGAGATCCGCGTGAATGGCGAAAAGCTAGAGCACAAAGACTACTCGACTCGTTGTAAGCTGATTCGAATGATCTTCCAAGATCCGAATACGTCACTTAACCCGCGCATTCAGATCGGTCGAATTCTTGAAGGTCCATTAAAGCGAAACACCAACATGCCTCCAGAAGCTCGTATGCGTCGTGTGAAAGACACACTACTGCGCGTAGGCCTTCTACCGGAACATGCGTATTTCTACCCTCAGATGCTTGCTGCAGGCCAGAAACAAAGGGTTTGTTTGGCTCGTGCCTTAATACTTCAGCCATCCATCATTGTTGCTGATGAAGCTTTAAATGGTTTGGACATGGCAATGCGCTCGCAAATCATCAATCTGTTCTTAGAGTTACAAGAAGAGATGGGCGTATCGTTCGTTTATGTATCTCAACACCTCGGTATTGTTAAGCACATTACCGACAAGATTATTGTCATGCATGAAGGCAATGTGGTTGAGAGTGGGGAAACAGATCAAGTGCTCACCAATCCAACTCACCAAATCACCCAAAGATTGGTTGAGAGCCATTTCTCCAAAGCGCCGAACCACTAACCTGGAATCACGCTACATTTAGCAGAGGGGAAAAGTATGTATCGAACAGCTTCAATGCTTCCCCTCTTGTTGGTGCTGTTGTCCTTTAACGCGACAAGCACACCGCTCACATGGCTAGATAGAAGCTTCGTCGAAACTGCCTTTTATAACGTCGCGCTTCAACACGAATACTCCCAAGGCAACAAACCGCTCGCCAAGTGGAAACAACCGATCAAGATTTGGATCGATCATCGAGTGGGCGATGAGGAACTGCATCAAGAGCTCACAGAGCTTCATATCAAACACTTATCTGAAGTCACCCAACATCCAATAACAATCGTCAGTAAAGAGTCCGAAGCGAACGTTAAATGGATATACACAAGGCAGAGCCAGTGGGTATCTGAGGCGAAATCGGTGCTCAAGCTCAAATCAACTCAACATTTAAATAGCGCCATCTGCACGGCGGGCTATAGAACCAATTCTAAAGGCGAGATTGTATACGCTGGGATTGTAATCCCGGTTGATCAGGCAAGATCGCGAGGTAAGCTGGTCGCCTGTATCGTGGAAGAGATCACACAAGTTCTAGGCCTGCCGAATGATTCAGATAAAGCCTACCCTTCTATTTTCAACGACCACACGCCAGAAGACTTATTATCGCCGTTAGACGTAGTGCTACTGCAATTGCTGTATGAACCAGAATTGAAAGCTGGAATGACAAAATCTGAAGTAAAACCTATCGTTCGAAAGATACTCAAGAGATACAGCAAAACAGGTGTGCTTCAGCAAGCTTCTAAAGCCGCACAGCAAGCGCCTTTGTATCAGTTGATTGGGTATTGACGAATATACGTTGGAAGTAACTTAGATGGGATAATTGAATGATAGCGCTGCCTAAGAAAGGCAACGCTGACTTACGATGTTACTGTATTACGAAAGAACTAGCGCTTAGCTGCCTGCTTTTTCAATTCGAAGTCGAACTCATCCGGGAACAAGATAACGCCTTCTTCTTGCTCGTTCGGGAATACTACAACAGCAAGTTCGTCGTCTTCTAGACCGTTCGTCCAGCGACTGTGCCATTTGTTCAACGAAATAGACTCAGCTTTACACTCAGACCAATCACCCGTTGCCCATGATTCTGCGAACTCTTGGTTTGGCCATACTGGAACACAATCTTCATCTTCTGTGTTCAGCATTACACAACCGTGTTCATCGGTTAAGATCCATACTTCACGGTTTGCTACGATTTCTTTCACACAGTATTTCAGGCGTTGCTCGCCCGTATACTTGTTGATTTCAGCGATTTTTTTATCGTCTAGCTGTGTAGTCATCTTAATTTCCTACTTTAGTCAGTAACTTTGCTCTTAAAGCTATTTTATGCCGAGTGTTGTTAACTTCAAACATTATCGATGAAGAAGAAAGTCTACTTCAAAGAAAAACGCCTGCTAAATAAGCAGGCGTTTAATATTAAGCGACTTGATTAAACAAGCTCACCTTGTAGCCAAGGCCAGCCTTGCTTCTTACGGCTTAGTGTATTTTCCATCATTAATACGCCGCCTTTCTCGTGCTTAACCAATTTCTCAGCCCACTCACCTTTGTATAGAAGACGAGTTTGAGCAGTAGTGATATCTGTTAGCATTACCGCAGCGAACGCTAGACCGTCTTTCTCACAACGCTCTTCAAGATCAGCTTCTAGCGCTTCGATCATGCCGTCTACTTGCTCAAGAGTCGCAAGTTCAACTTGACCAACAACAACATCACGACCGTTGAATGGGTAGCCTTTAAGGTCTTTTTCTACTAGCTGTGCAGCAGATAGGCCTTCGATGTTTGTTTTTGCGATTAGAAGCGCTTTGATGAATGCATCAACGTCAGTTACGCCAGCAATTTCAGCAAGCTCAGCAACCGCGTCTTTGTCTTTTTGAGTACATGTTGGAGAAGCGAAACCCACTGTGTCTGAAAGAATTGCAGACATCATTAGTTTAGCGATTTGTTGAGAGATTGCGTGACCTTCAATCTTGAACATGTTGAAAAGTACAGTGTTTGTACAACCAACAGGCCAGATCCAAGCTTCCATTGGGTTTACTGTCATCACGTCGCCTAGACGGTGGTGATCAACAATACCTACGATCTCTGCATCAGCAACATCATCTGGTGCTTGTGCTAGATCTGAGTAGTCTACTAGCCAGATTTTCTCACCAGCAACAGAAGTACGAAGCTCTGGCTTTTCAGCACCAGCGACTTCTAGAATGTGTTGAGTTTCGCGGTTGATCTCGCCTTGGCGAATTGGTGTCGCTTCCTCGCCACGAGCCTTAAGAAGCTCAGTTGCAACTAACGCACTACAAATACTGTCACTATCAGGGTTTTTGTGACCAACAACTAAAATCATGTTTCTTCCTATTACACTAACAATTATGACTCTACCTTTAGAGCCTCTCTTTATTAGCCATACTTTACCTCATTTTTTTAGATTGGTCATGTTTCGTGGGTTTAGCCAATAGTAACAATAGATAAAAAAACAACAAATGCAATTGATAATTATTATCATTCGTATATATTTATCTTAAGCCACTAATTTTGAGTAACACCTATGGATCGACTAATCTCTTTTTTGCCAAGCAGTAGTGCTGCGAAAACAACTCAGTTTTCACTGTCATTTAAGCGCCTGCTTTTGCCTGTCTCACTTGCAGCTTTGGTTGCAGCCCCAGCTACACGAGAGCTGACGGTGACTACTTTGTCAGACGCGTTTTGGGCAGTGTCTTGTTATGTTGCTTTAACCTTGGCTATTTACCACTGGTTAAGTCTGTACATAAACAAAGATAACGTCTTCAATAAGCTCGTCCATCAATCTCGTTCAAACCAAGTGGTATTCGCGGCTCTCATGGGCGCGTTGCCCGGCTGTGGCGGTGCGATAGTGGTAACCACACAATTTATCTCGGGAAAACTCGGATTTGGTGCGGTAGTTGCGGTGCTCGTCTCAACCATGGGTGACGCGGCGTTCCTGCTAATAGCGAGCGAGCCTAAGACAGGTTTAGCCATGATGGCGATGGGCGTGATTGTGGGTACTGCGTCAGGCCGAATCATTAACTTGTTTCACGCAGACGACTTCTTACGCCCAAAAAAAGCACAGAAAAATGAAGTGGTGAGCAGCTGTGCTTCTCAATCTCAAGACAAAGAATCGGTCTCTAAAAAAGCGATAAACCTGCAAGGTTACCTGTGGTCTGTACTGATTATTCCGGGTGCTGCCGTTGCCCTACTTGGCTCTTTTCAAGTCGATGTGAACGAGCTGCTCGCTTTGCCTGAAATGTCGATGGAATGGGCGGGGACAGTTTTGCTGATCAGCTCGATGTTTCTGTGGGGGCTAACCCGTGAAATTGAGGATTACAAATCAGCCGTGAGTGAGGACGAAAAGTGTATAGGCTCTCACCCATTGCAAAAGACCGCTCAAGATACAAACTTTGTCACCGCTTGGGTGGTGGTTGCCTTTCTTTTCTTTGAATTTGGCTCTGTGATAGCAAATGTTGATTTTGCGACGCTATTCTCAAGCTGGGGCATCATGCTCCCCCTGGCTGGCGTGTTGATGGGTTTGCTACCGGGCTGTGGACCGCAATTATTGGTCACTAGCTTATACCTTTCAGGCGCCCTGCCACTTTCGGCTCAGGTAGGTAACGCAATTTCAAATGATGGTGACGCGCTATTCCCTGCGATTGCGATGGCTCCCAAAGCGGCACTGGTCGCGACCTTATACTCTAGTGTGCCCGCACTAATCTGTGCTTATAGCTACTGGTTTATATTTGAGATCTAACTTGAGTAGAGTTAACTCCATAGGCTTCTGTAAGGTCGGTACTTTGTATCGGCCTTTTTGTTTCCGCCTGCTTAAGTCTTTCCACAGGTTCTTTTTACATTCCCTTCCTGCTTCACTGCTTCTACCACCTCTCTCAAACAGCGCGTTACAGCCTGTCTCAAAAACGCCCTCTATTAGCCCTGTATAATGCTTATTTAGAAACACCAACACTGATATCAAAAATACAAAAAGCCCCTGTAAGAGTGCTTACAGGGGCTTTAATTCAAGCTTTAATCTTGGTTCTTAAGACAAGACTTAAGAAACTTCGATTGGACCACCGAATGAAGTTACTGGAGGCAGTTTGCCTTGGAACTTCTCGAAATCAACCAAACATGTGTTTGCTGACGTTGCTTGAGCAAGTTCAGACGTACCGATATCTTGAGTCAGTGTGTTTGGATCGCCGTATGTATCTAGCGCGCCCACTTTCTCGTTGATCGGACCGTACCAAGCACCTTCTTCGATACGAACAACACCAGGAGCGTAGCTATCCATTAGAACAGCACCTGCTAGTAGTTGACCACGGTCGTTAAACACACGTACTACATCGCCATCTTTGATGCCTTTCTTCTTAGCATCTACTGGGTTGATGTAGATTGGCTCACGGCCTTGTACCGCGTAAGTCGCACGCCACTCTTCAGATTCACACATCTGAGAGTGAAGACGCTTGTCTGGGTGACAAGATTGTAGCCAGTACGGGTGCTTGTCAGAGCCTGGACCACCGTGTGAACGTTCAGATTTCTCGAACCACATTGGGTGTTCTTGACAGTGCTCGTAACCCATGTTGCCAACAGTACGGCTTGTGATTTCGATGAAACCAGAAGGCGTGCCTAGTGCGTTGATCTCTGGATCTTCACGGAATGAAGCGTGACGAGTCCATGGCTTACCTTTGCCGAAGTCTAGGAAACCTTTCTCCCAGAACTCAGCAAACTCAGGCATTTCGAAGCTACCTTCGTTTGATGCGCGACATTCGTCGTACAGAGATTTAACCCACTGCATTTCGTCCATACCACGCGTGTAATCGTCGTAACGACCCCAACGCTTAGTTAGGCTAGACATGATCTCGAAGTCAGTCTTAGACTGGAACAGAGGATCCACTAGCTTGTGCATTGCGATCAAACCACGGCCAGAGTACGCGCCGTAACCATCGATATCGTTACGTTCCCACTGAGTACAAGCAGGAAGCACGATGTCAGAGTGACGACAAGTTGCAGTCCAAGCGAAATCAACAGCCACTACAGTTTGTAGGCTCTTGAATGCTTTACGCATCTTGTTGCGATCTTGGTGGTGGTGCCACGGGTTGTTACCACTGAATACCATCATCTTGATGTCAGGCAGTGTCACTGTTGCGCCGTTTGCTTTGATCTTCTTACCTGGCTCTAACAGGCTATCTACCCAACGAGCAACAGGGATTACGCGGCTGTAACCGTTGTAATCAGTGTTAGTGTGCTTAGGCGATTGACCTTGGTCGATGTTCAGCGGGAATGAACCCGGAGCAGCGAAGCCAGTTGAAGATACACCGATACCAGAGTAGTGGTGACCGTAAGAGATACCACCGCCCGGAAGACCAATTTGGCCAACCATTGCTGCGATAACTGCACACATCCAGTAAGGCTGTTCACCGTGCTCTTGACGTTGGATACTCCAACCCACAAGGATCTGCGTACGACCGTTAACCAGCATCTTAGCGAAGTCACGAATAGAGTCCGCGCTTGCGCCACAGATAGCAGAAGCCCATTCTGGCGTCTTCTCAACTCTGTCTTTCGTTTCACCTTGAACGTACTTGATGAAATCTTCAAAACCTAGACAGTAAGTTTCGATGAACTTCTTGTCGTATAGGCCTTCGTTGTAAAGAACGTGAGCAACACCAAGCATGAACGCCACATCAGTTTGTGGGTTGATGTACATTTGCTCGTTTTCTAGGTAACGACCTGTTTTGTTTTTAACAGGGTCAACAGAAACAACGTTGATCTCTTTCTTAGCAACTTTTTCTTTCAGCTGTTCTAGGTATGCGAACGACTCGTGAGTCTCACATGTCCAACCTACTTGAAGGTTTTTAACTGGATCGTTACCCCAAAGAACAATGTTGTCACTGTTTTCTAGGATAAGTTCCCAAGATGTACCTTGTGCGTAAACTTCAGTAGAACCTAGCACGTAAGGCATGATCGTTTGACCAGCACCTGTTGAGTAGTCACCGATTTTCTTCACAGAGTAACCGTGAAGTGCCATTGCACGTTGCATGTGGTTAGTACAGCTATGGAACTGACCTGTTTGTCTCCAACCAGTTTGACCTGTGTGAAGCGCCCATGGACCGTAATCTTTCTGTACGCGCTCTAGCTCGCGGTAAACAAGGTCTAGTGCCTCATCCCAAGTCACACGAATAAAGCGGTTGTTACCACGCGTGTCTGCGCTGTACTTATGCTTCTTCAACCAATCTAGGCGAACCATTGGGTAACGCACACGTGATGGGCTGTAGATAATACCTTTAATACCTTTCAGCATCTCTGTTGGGTGCTGATCGATTTCTAGAGGTTTAATTTCTTGTACTTTACCCGCGTAAACGCGAGCTCGGAATGCACCCCAGTGAGAACCAGAGACTTTCCACGCGCCGTCTGTTTCTGCAGCAGATGCTGAAGCCGACGCCAATAAGCTTGGACCGATAACCGATGCCGCACTTGTCGTCGCGACACCTTTCAGAAAACTTCTTCTTGTAATTGCCATTGTGTTACTCCAATTGACGTCTTATTAGTGATGGCCTTCAGAAAAATCTGATGAGTGCTTCTGTAGATACTTAAGAACAAGTGCTTCTGTATCTGTATCGAAGTTAACGAATGCAATCATACCATCTAGCATGCCTACCCAACCGTTAGCGCTGAAGTGAGCTTCATCTGGCTGTGAGTGACACGTTGAACAGTTAGATTGGTACGCTTGACCAGCTGCGTTCCAGATTGGATCGAAGTTATCAACCATAGACTCTTTCTTCATCCAAAGTGCTAGGTTAACTTCTTCCCAAGGAAGACCAGTTAGCTCATCTTCTTTCTTCTCACCAACAGTGATTACGTCACTTTGAGATACTTCTTTCGTCAATATTGCAGTCGAGATGTTCATACCGAAGTCTTCTTGGATTACACGTCCGAAGCCTTTCGCTTTACGCCAACCGTCGATTTGAATCTTGATCATGTCGCCTTTTTCGTCGATCACAGCAACTTTACTTGCAGGGCTTAATAGACCCGCTTCAACTTCAGCTGTTTCATCTGTGTACATTGGTAGGTGACGAATAGAGATCACGTCTGAACCATTTGCGTAAGATGTGCTGCTTGCTACGTTTTCTAGCTCGCCAACAATACCGCTCGCTGATGCCATATCTAATGGAAGGTTGTGAGCAATACCTTTGTGACAGTCAACACAGCTTTGATCACGCTCTGCCGCGTTCTTCATCTGGATACGCGCTGTTGGGCGCATGTTTTCGAAATCCATTGAATCGTAGTTGTGGCAGTTTTTACACTCTAGAGATTTGTTCGAAGAGAAGCGATCCCATTCGTGTTTAGCCAGTTCGATACGACGAGCTTCGAATTTCTCAGGCGTATCTAGGTCACCAAATACTTGAGCGAATACTTCTTTAGAAGCTTGCATCTTACGAGCGATTTTTGCTGTCCATTCATGTGGAACGTGGCAGTCAGGACAAGTAGCACGTACACCAGAAGTGTTTTTCCAGTGAACCGTTTCCTGTAGTTCTACGTATACGTTGTCACGCATGGTGTGACAGCTTACACAGAATTCTTCTGTATTTGTGTGCTCTAGAGCTGTGTTAAAACCGCCCCAGAAAATAACACCGGCGATAAAGCCACCCATAGTTAGTACACCAAGACTGATGTGTACTGCTGGGCGAGTCATTGTGCGCCATAATTTAACTAAAAATGATTTCATGTTTAGCTCTCTTAAATATTGATTTTAAAAAATGTTGTTACTTAGAGGGCATTACATGCCGCCGTGAGCACCTGGAGGTCCGAATACAAACACTTGCAGTGCCCAAACTAGGAAGCCGTAACCGCCTACAAAAGCCACACTTAATATTGGGAAGAGAACCACCGCGATGAAGAGGAAAGACTTCCACTCCAGCGAATGTTTTTCGCTAGTTTCAATTTTATTAACATCACTCATACATTTTGCCTATTTTGTATTTAGTAATTTCGAGTAACCCATTCTATGGGGCTAAAGTTCTTAAGTATCTAACGACAAATTTTAGACCATACTCAAAGTAGGGTTCAATCAAATCTCCCGTTATAACCCTTGCTAATCAATACTTTTTTGAGCTCATCCAAAGTTGTTTTTAGTTAAACAAAGTTATTAAAAAGTATTAACAAATGTGAAGAATTAAGTATATTTCACAAATGTTAAATTCCAACACCTGCGCAACCTTATTGTAACCAATTTTAACGTTTTACCTACTAAGTAGTAGCCAAAAATGCCTCAAAAAACCAATATTTTGTGGTTTGATTGTTAAATTATTGAGTATTTTTTAAAGCAACGGCTGAGAAGCTGAAATGCATCATTTGGCACTTTCAGATATGATGGGGACCTACTTAAAAGGAAACATTATGCAAGACGTTATTGATATATCTTGGTGGCAGTTATTGTTCTTCAGCTCACTTCTCTTGCTACCCATTACCATCAACCACAAGTTAAAACTCGGCCTTGGCAAAGAGGCTTCTATCAGCATCATTCGTATGGTTATTCAGCTATTTCTGGTGGGACTTTACCTAGAATACTTGTTCACTTTGAATAGTTTGTGGGTCAATTTGCTGTGGTTATTTACTATGATTATCGTCGGTGCAAGCTCGATTGTTGAAAAATCTAGACTGCCAAGAAACCTACTTTTGGCTCCTGTCGCCGTTAGCCTTGCGGTAACTTGTGTACCTATTGTCTTGTTCATCTGCTTTTTCATCATTAAGCCGACACCGGTTTTTAACGCGCAGTACCTTATCCCAATCGCAGGGATGTTATTGGGTAATAGCTTAAGCAGTAATATCGTGGCATTGCAGAACCTGTTTGGTGCCTTTGAAACACAGAAATCAGAATATGAAGCAGCAATCGCGTTAGGCGCGTCTCCTACTTATGCTGCTGCGCCTTTTGTACGTAATGCAATACAGAAAGCGATGTCCCCTATCATGGCCTCTATGGCAACCACAGGCTTAGTAACGCTGCCGGGAATGATGACTGGACAGATCTTAGGTGGTGCTTCACCGATGATCGCGATTAAGTATCAACTGATGATCATGCTGGCGATTTTCGTGATGATGAGCTGCTCTCTAGCCCTTGTACTTCACCTCTCATTGAAGACATCTCTGACCAAAGAAGGGCGAGTTCTCGCTCAAATACAGCCTTCGAAATAACCTCCCTACTCCACTTAGATCTGGTTACTCACTGAATTTGAGACAGGTTATCCACAGAAACTGTGGATAACCAAATCAATATAGATCCTTTTTTGTCCATTTCGACCCAAGGAAAAATCATCGCCTTCGATCTTTGGGTGATTTCAAAGACATATACACACATGGTAATCAGCGCTGTTGAATTTTCAGATGATCATTAGAGAGATGAAAAAGTAGGTTTTCCACAATCGAGTAGGAGGAGGCC
>NZ_JBFRPK010000060.1:65850-96869 GCF_041471965.1 Vibrio sp. 10N.261.51.A3 | reverse complement strand
TGTGATCAAGAGACAGCCTAATAAGGTGCCTTTTTTTGTTTTTGTCGTAGAAGTTGCAATAGAGGCGTTAACAAATGGTGACTTAGTCAGCAAATATTCACTGAGTGCTCCAACCACTTGCATTTTCGCCACATTTTTACAGAAATTAGATGCCATTTGCGTACGAAACTTTTATCCTTAACCTGATTTTTTAAGGAAGTTGAATATGATCATCAAACCTCGAATTCGCGGATTCATCTGTACTACAACACATCCAGTCGGTTGTGAAGCTAATGTAAAAGAACAAATTGCTTACACAAAAGCTCAAGGCCCAATCGCAAACGCACCTAAACGTGTACTAGTTGTTGGCTCTTCAAGTGGCTACGGCTTGTCTTCACGTATTGCGGCTGCATTTGGTGGCGGCGCTTCAACTATCGGTGTTTTCTTTGAGAAAGCCGGTACTGAGAAAAAGCCTGGCACAGCTGGTTTCTACAACTCAGCAGCGTTCGACAAGTTTGCTAAAGAAGAAGGCCTATATTCAAAAAGCCTGAACGGCGATGCTTTCTCTAACGAGGCGAAACAGAAAACAATTGACCTGATCAAAGAAGATCTAGGCCAAATCGATATGGTTGTATACTCACTGGCGTCTCCAGTGCGTAAAATGCCAGAGACTGGCGAAGTAATTCGTTCATCTCTAAAGCCTATCGGTGAAACGTACACGTCAACTGCGGTTGATACGAACAAAGACACAATCATCGAAGCAAGCGTAGAGCCTGCAACTGAAGAAGAGATCAAAGACACTGTTACTGTAATGGGCGGTGAAGATTGGGAACTTTGGATCAATGCTCTTTCTGAAGCTGGTGTTCTAGCGGACGGTTGTAAGACGGTTGCTTACAGCTACATCGGTACTGAACTAACGTGGCCAATCTACTGGGATGGCGCACTAGGTAAAGCTAAGATGGATCTAGACCGTGCAGCGACAGCGCTGAACGAGAAGCTAGGCCAAACTGGCGGTACTGCAAACGTTGCTGTTCTTAAGTCTGTAGTGACTCAAGCAAGTTCTGCAATCCCTGTAATGCCTCTTTACATCGCTATGGTGTTCAAGAAGATGCGTGAAGAAGGTATTCACGAAGGTTGTATGGAACAGATCTTCCGTATGTTCAGCCAACGTCTATACAAAGAAGACGGCAGCGCGCCAGAAGTGGATGAAGTGAACCGTCTACGTCTAGATGACCTTGAGCTTCGCGAAGACATTCAAGATCACTGTCGTAACCTATGGCCTCAAATCACAACTGAGAACCTAAAAGAACTGACTGACTACGTAGAGTACAAAGAAGAGTTCTTGAAGCTATTTGGTTTCGGTGTTGAAGGTGTTGATTACGAAGCTGACGTTAACCCAGCTGTTGAATTTGATGTGGCTGACATCTAATTCAAGTTATCGAATCTAAACGAAATAGGCGCTCATTGAGCGCCTATTTTTTTTGTCTGCTATTTGGTTCAAGAGATTAAGAGCAGATATGGGATTCGAGTGGCGGGATGCGAAGAGATTTAAGAGCGGATACGGCTACCGCGATTCGAAGGGGGACAAGAGTAGAAATAAGGGATGAAGAGAGTTAAGAGCAGGAGTGGGGAAGAAGGCTTGAACCGCTTAAAACAGGTTATAAAAAATGCACTAACCCAAAGTGAATTAGTGCATTCGAAATATCTAAGCTTGGCTGCTTTTAATGCAGCAGATGCTAGCTAATTATGATGATGAAAGTACCTGCTAAGGTCATCAATATATTGGCTATCGCATAAGTACCCGCATAACCCAGAGCCGGAATCGTTGAGCGAGCGTGGTCATTTACGATGTCCATCGCTGGAGCGCAAGTTCGCGCGCCAATGATTGCACCGAACAACAAAGCTCGGTTCATCTTCAATACGTAAGCGCCAACCAAGTAAGCGAAGAATACTGGCAGCACACTCACTACTAGGGCAATACCTATTACCTGTGGGCCAACTTGGGTTAAGTGCTCAAATATCTTACCACCGGCGCTCAAGCCGATACCGACCATAAAGAACATCAAACCGAGGTCTTTGACCATGTTCAGAGCACCTTGAGGCACATAACCGAAAGTAGGGTGGTTCGCTCGTAGGAAACCAAGCATGATGCCCGATAGAAGCAGGCCAACCGCGTTACCTAGCCCAAACGATACCTGACCGAATGTCATGGTGATCAAACCAAACAAAATACCCAAAATGAAGAAGCTACAGAAGGCCATCAAATCCGCCATTTGGCTGTGGATTGAGATGAAACCAATTTTCTCAGCTAGGCCGTGCACTCGACTCTTTTCACCACTCACCTGTAGGACGTCACCTTTAGAAAGCACGATGTTTAAGTCCATCGGCATTTCAATCTGAGCACGTACTACGCGGTTAAGGAAACAGCCGTATTCAGACAGGTTTAAGTCTGATAGGCGCTTACCTGCGATACTGTCACTCTTAACGACGATCTCTTCTTCCACGATACGCAGATCGAGAAGGTTACGGTCGAAAACTTCTTTACCGTTACGGAAGCTTGGGTCTAGACGAGCGTGGCTATCTGGGAAACCAACCAATGCGATCTCATCGCCTTCTTGCAGAATTGCATCACCATCTGGATGGGCAAGAATACCATTACGTCGAATACGCTCGATGTAACAGCCTGTTTGGCGATAGATGCCCAGTTCACGCAGATTCTTACCGTCAGTCCAAGAGATGAGCTCTGGTCCCACTCGATAAGCACGAATAATGGGCAAGTAAACCTTACGCTGACCTGAAGCGCCTAAACCACGTTCTTGGGCGATTTGCTCTGCCGAGTCGTGTAGGTTCACTTTTTGAAGTTTTGGAATCAAGCGAGCAAACATAATCATACTGATTAAGCCAACCAAGTAAGCCATCGCGTAACCGACTGAAAGGTTTTCGATAATCAGGCTCAAGTCCATGTTTCTTGGTAATTCTGCAAGCCCAGAATTCAGAGCATCTTGAGCACCTACCAATATCGGCGTTGCTGTTAAGGCTCCTGCCATCATGCCTGCAGATAAACCAAAGCCTAGGCCAAGGTAATGACTACTGAAATAGGTTAGGGCAATTGCGGTAGAAAGTACCACAAGGCTCAGAATGAGGTAGTGCTTACCGTCTCTGAAGAAGATACCGAAGAAGTTTGGTCCAGCTTCAATGCCAACACAGTAGATGAACAGCATGAAACCAATGGTGAGCGCATCTGCGTTAAAAGAAAAGCCAAGATGTCCCATGATAAGGGAAGTAATCAAAACACCGATTGAATTACCAAGTTGGAGGCTACCGAAACGAATTTTACCAATGGCTAATCCAATCGATAAAACAACAAAGATGAGGAGAATGGGGTTTTGTTCTAACAGAAAAACAACGTCGATATTCACGGTGGTCGCTCAATAATTGGCGTGGAACACAGGGTAAGTTTGAGAGGTGAATTGTATCTAAATATAAATAAATTATAAGCAATATTTTGTTAATTTACTTGATTTTGACCTTATTCTTATTCCGTATGAAAACTGGTCATAAAAAAAGCCCGCTACAATGAGCGGGCTTTCTATAAATCGTACAGTCTAACGCCTAAATGGGTCAGCTGTTTAAGGCTTTAGCCTTGATTCTCGTTTGAGAAATCCTAGCTTAGTCGAAAAGACCTAGGTTTTCTTTTGCGTATGCTTCAAATTCTGTGCAGCCGCCGATGTGGTCTTGGTCGATGAAGATTTGTGGAACTGTATCGACAGGTTTACCAACAGTCTTCTCTAGATCAGCTTTGCTGATACCTTCAGCGTGGATGTCAACGTAACGGTAGTTGAAGTCATCGCGTTTAGCTTTAAGAGTTTCAGCATGCTCTTTTGCACGAACACAGAATGGGCAAGCAGGGCGACCAAAAATAACTACAAACATTTAATTTCTCCTAAATACGGGATGAGGCTCGTTAACTCGATTATGTTAACTATTCTTTAGTGAATGCCACTCAAAATTTCTTAAAACCAACTATGCCTCAATGCCATGGGGAAATAAAGATGGAATTACCTCTTAATACAATAGGTTTTGTCTATCAGAGCAAATAATGGTCACAAAAAGGATCCATGTTGATTTCTGATAGGTATCTAGATTGATTACCCTTAATTTAAGAGTGTGAATTACCCCTAAGAATACGACTTTAATCCATCTTTAATGCGACAAGTTGCACCTCGTCAAAAAAAGCTCATACAGAACGAGGCATCTTAATACTGATGCACGATACAAAGACTAAATTCCAACAACCAAGAGTTCGCAGTTTTGTTCAGTCATAGGCGCAGGAGGCACCATGTTTCAATTTATGACATCTACAAAGATCATCTTTGGTGATGGAGCACTTTCCGCTTCATTGTCTCTCTTTAATCAATACGGCTATAGCGTGCTATTGGTTACAGGCAATACATTAGAGCGCACTTCAGTTGTTACTGACTATCTCGATGCGCAGAGTATGCGTTATCAGCACATTGCCGTTTCCGGAGAACCTAATATTAAAATGGTCGAAGAGGCCGCTATTTCTGCCCGTCGATTTAAGCCAGATATGGTAGTCGCGATGGGTGGAGGTAGTGCCATCGATATGGGAAAAGCGTTAGCTGCGGTTTTACCTAATCAAGGCAATTTATACGACTATGTTGAAGTCGTCGGGCGTAATGTACCTCTTAAAACTAAACCTCTGCCATTTATTGCTATTCCAACCACTGCGAGCACCGGCGCGGAGGTCACTAAAAACGCGGTGCTGAAATCAGGGCAAGACCAAGTGAAAGTCAGCCTTAGAAGCCCAGACATGCTGGCTGACGTTGCGATTGTCGATCCAACCTTAACTCATGGAACTAATCTGTATCTATCTGGACGAGGTGCGATGGATGCCTTTACTCATCTAATGGAAGCCTACGTGTGTGGTGAACCCAACCCGTTAACCGATATGATCTGTGAAGAAGGGCTGCGCAAGTTGAGTAGTTCTGTGGTTCGGGCGTGTGTTTATGACGAGCCTCAAGCACGTTCTGATCTTGCTTTTGCTTCTATGCTTGGTGGTATGGCGATAACAAACGCCAAGCTTGGTGCTGCCCATGGTTTAGCTTCTGCATTAGGAGGCAAGATTTCAGCGCCTCACAGTGTGATTACCGCGCGCTTAGCCCCGTTCGTGATGCTGGAAAATATTACGGTTGCGAGAGAAGAGAAAAGATTAGACATCTTAGCGCGTTATCAGCAAATCGCTCAGATAGTGATAGGTAACTCCGAAGCAAAAGAAGAAGAGGCGATTTCTTGGTTATCTGAAGTGCTGGATACGCTTAAGTTACCCAATTTGCAGGAATTTGGCGTCTGTGAAGCTCAGTTTGATGAGGTTTCTGCCGATGCGCTCAAGTCAGTGGCTATCAAAGGAAACCCTTTGCCGTTAAACCAAGAGAGGTTAGTGCATATTCTGAAACAGGTTTGCGAGGAGTGCAGTTGTGGAGAAGGGGAGCATGAGGCGGCTTCAATAAACCAATTTGAAGAATCTGCAGTGGAGTCTAGCTTTACCATTATCAACTCTTATGCGTCCGAGAACAGCGTGGTAGAGAAAGGCAACAGTTGGACTATTTAACGGCTTTCGACCTGTTCGCTGCATAAAGCATTTAAAACAGACAAACAAAAACGGAGCACTAGGCTCCGTTTTTTAATAGCTATATTTTGGTTCGTATCCTAAGGGCTCTTTGTTCGAACCCTAGAAGGTTAGAACTGAGAGTATTTCTCGTAACGTGAATCACGAAGAGACTCTTTAACACGCTTTAGGTTCTCTCTGAAACCAGAACCACGACGCAGTGTAAAGCCTGTCGCTAACACATCAATCACCGTCATTTGAACAACTCGGCTTGCCATTGGCATATAAACGTCTGTGTCTTCCGGTACATCCAATGAGATAGAAAGCGAACTTGCTTTATCTAGTGGAGAGTCTTTTGCTGTGATAGCGATAACCGTTGCGCCGTTTTCACGCGCTAGGTTTGCAATCTCTACTTGGCTCTTAGTGCGACCAGTGTGAGAGATAAGAACAATAACGTCATTATCACTGCAGTTAATGCAGCTCATTCGTTGCATCACAATGTCTTCGAAACACGTGATTGGGATATTAAAACGAATAAACTTGTTTTGAGCGTCTTTGGCTACGGCAGAAGAGGCACCCAATCCGAAGAAAGAAATGCGTTTTGCTTGAGTCAGCAAGTCAACCGCTCGGTTCACTTGCATCGCATCTAGACTGTTTTTTGCAACGTCTAGACATGCCATAGTTGATTCGAAAATCTTATGCGTATAAGCATCCGGACCATCATCTTCTTCAACATTACGGTTCACGTAAGGTGTACCGTTCGCCAAGCTTTGAGCTAGGTGAAGTTTGAAGTCAGGAAAGCCCTTTGTGTCTAAACGACGACAGAAGCGGTTAACTGTAGGCTCACTCACGTCAGCCATTTTAGCTAAGGTAGCAATGCTAGAATGAATTGCAGTTTGAGGGGAAGCCATGATTACTTCGGCTACCTTACGCTCAGACTTGCTGAAATTTTCCAGGTTTTTTTGTATTTTTTCTAATGTATTCATAGTGTTCACAAGGGTATAGAGAACAACTTGCTAGTTAATATCTTTTACCAGGGGGTATGGCTGAAGCAAATATCAGTAAACACAAAGCCGATGTATATTCGGTTTCGTAAATACTGCTGCGTCAAATAGATATCAAGCTAACTAGCACCATAGAGTCAGTATAAACCCAACATACTATTTACTAATACAAAAACAGGGCATGAATGCTTAAGAATATGACAAACCTCAACAAAATTTTAGAAAACTACAAAATTGGAAGAGAGTTTGAGCAAAAAGAATGCAAAATGGGTATGAACTGACAGCTTAGTTACATCAAAAAGAAAGAAATTTTCAATTTGATGCAACTAAAATTGAATGACTATGCGTTGATTTGCGTAACCAGTTTGTTGATTTTGCCCATCAAGTTTGGTGCTAGTTTAGAGATCTCACGCTGTTCTTCAAGCACTGACGAAAGAATGTCATTGCCTGTTAGTGGGTTTGCTAATACCACGCGGAAAACGATGATTGGCTGATGTACCCATGCTTCAGGGTTTAAGCGTGTACGTGACACGAAAGACTTACCTGTTTCACGCTGCTTCTTCTGAATAAACTTAGTCAGCTCATTGAGCAACTCATTCAGTTCGACACGATGTTCAGGCTCAGCTTTAAGCAGTGCCGCTTTGACTGACTCAGGGACATAGCGATAAGTCAGTAGGCAAAGCTCAGGTTCTGAAACCAGCTCGAAGTCGCTCTGATCTTTAATTAGGTCGGCAAAGTAGCGCGCTTTGTTGATGCTTTGGTCGATCAGCAGTTCATAACCTGGGCGGCTAATGATGTGCATTGCGGCGTAAACCAGCATTGCCATACCTGAACGAGAACCTTCTAACGTATGGCTGCCTAAATCTTTTGAGCCTTTACGAAGAATGTATTGAGCATGATGTTCAATCGCAGTCATCGCATCTGGCTTCTTAAACAGAACCATACCCGCACCCATAGGGATATAAAGCTGTTTATGCGCATCAATCGTGACTGAATCCGCCAGTTCAATACCATCAAGTAGGTGACGATGATTGTTAGACATCAGAGTCGCACCGCCCCAAGCTGCATCAACGTGGAAATGACAATCGGATTCGGCACACACCTCAGCAATGTCTCTTAGCGGGTCGATATTACCGGTTTCGGTTGTACCAGCCACACCAATGACGGCGAAAGGTTTGATCTTGTTCTGCTTGAGCTGCTCGATCTTGAGTCTTAAATCATCAGTACAAATACGGTTGTCGTTATCTGTTTTAACAGACACTAGACCTTCTTGACCAATACCAAGGACATCCGCGGCTTTTTTCAGAGAGTAGTGGCCACGTTCAGAGACTAAGATGGCAAGGCCTTCGTAGTCGTAGTGCTTCATGGCTTTAAACAGGCCTTCTTTTTCTACACCTTTGAACGAACCTTGCGCTTTTAGTGCGTTGTTACGTGCAACCCAGAGCGCTGTAATGTTCGCGATGGTACCGCCAGAACAAAACGCACCTAAAGAGTGGTTTGCGCTGTGCATCCAACGAGAATAAAACTGGTCACTATCTTGATAAATCAGGCGATGTAACATGCCCAGAACTTGACGTTCTAGGGGAGTGAAAGCTTTTGAGGTCTCGATTTTTACTAGATTCTGATTCAACGCAATCATGATTTTTGAAAGCGGCATCAGGAAGTACGGCAACGCAGAGGTCATATGGCCAATAAAACTTGGCGAAGACGTGTGAACCGAATGAGACACAAGAGAATCGAGGAGATGCTCAGTATGTTCAGAAACAAACTCAGGCTGCTCTGGGATATGAGCATTTGAAAAATCTTTCTCAATTTCACGTAGCGGCTTTTCTTCAGCCACAATATGTTCACGTAAGAATTGATTCAGGTTTCGTGAAAGTTTGTCTTCAATTTGAGTGAGTGTTGAATCTGGGCCTTCAGGTACCGTGAAGATACGTAGAAGACTGTCGAAGCTAACATCTGCTGTTTTTTGTTCCGTAACCATAGCAAGCGAGTTATTTTTCTAATATTGACGCGAGCGGGACAATCTAAACGAAAACGGGAACAATGTCCCGTCTTAATTATGAAATCCAACTTCTCAAAAAAGTATATTAAATGCGGGGTTATTTACACTTAATCGCTTCAAGTTTACTGATCGACTGGTTGTAACGCTGCAGCGCTGAGTCGATTTGCTTAGGGTGACTAAGCAGCTCTGCAAAGGCAGAACGTAGTTCGTAGTTTTGAGCGTGAGGCGTTGATTGGCGGTCATCGAATGTTGTTTTCGCGATTTTACCAAGCTCATCATCACGTGTTGATAGCGTTTTAATGTCGTGTTGCTCAAGTTGCAACCAACCTTCTACAGGCTGCTCTGTTGCCACTTTGCTTGAGTCGTTTACTAAGTAGTAGTGAACCGCAGCACGGTTAAGCTCAAAGTGGTGCTTACGACCTTCTAGGAACCACTCACTCACTTCTGTTAGCTCTGGATATTGCTCAGAGGTTAATGCAGCAAGGTCGGCATACCAATTCAAAGAAGCGTCGATGTACGCATCATATTTTTTTGCTTGGCACTGGTTTGTCTCAGACATTGAATCTGCTGCAAAAGAGAAAGTAGAAGTTGAAGCTAGCAGTAATGCGACGCAAAGGCGTTTCATAGTGGTTCCTTTTGTAAGTTTATTCTTTTTATAACTTTGTCGTTACAGGTTACCGTGATCGTTATTTGTTGAGCAATGACACTTAGTGTCTTTTTATTTCGGTAACTGTATCGGTGTCTTGGGCATTGGTATTCGAGTTGCATTCTAATCTAAAACAAACGCTATTCCTGCGATCTAGTTAGCAAGAGATACAAAGAACAACATCAATATCGGAACAAGCAAGCTGAGGATAAAGCCACTGACGATAGCGATAGGCACACATCTAACGCCGCCTGTTGTTTGAATGACCGGTAAGGTGAAGTCCATCGCAGTCGCACCAGCATAACCAATGGAAGTGCATGGGTAGCTGCGAATTAGCACTGGAATCAGTACCAAGGCAACTAACTCTCTTAACAGCTCAAGCATGAAAGAAGCGCCACCATAGACAGGACCAAAGGCGTCACCCATTAAGATACCAGCCAGAGAGTACCAACCAAATCCAGAAGACATTGCCAAGGCTTTGAACAGAGGGATATCTAGGATGTAAGCCGCGATTACACCACCTAACATTGAGGTGATGATAATGGTGATTGCGATAACCATACCGTGCTTGTTGAGTAAGATCTGACGAAGTGTGAGTCCGCTATTACGCAGTTGAATGCCGATAAAGAATAGAAGAACAAACAGAATCCATTCGCTTGCGGTATCAACCCAATCAAGGCCAATAGGCAGCACTAAGCCAGCGATTAGCCCTGAACCTACCACTAAGATGAGTTTTGCAGATTCCATCGTCATAGAAGAGAGGGGAAGCTTCTTCTTGCTACTGTCGGTTTTGAGTGGCAATAACTTATCAATAGCGGGCAGTGCCATTAGGTTACATACGCTTAAGCAGACAAAGAAAGTGACGGTATATAGAAGTATTGTCTGCAGGTTACTGCCTAGGTTATCGAGGGCGGCTAAGCTTAGTCCCATTAACGCCAGAATCACGTAGATCAACCGCGATGTTGAGCGGTTGATAAATTCTAATGTCTGAGCGTTCGAAATTGCAAAAAGATACCCCACGACGAGTGGCGCAAATATAAAGATCATCCCTGTAAACATGCTTTCCCCATTGCATTTACTTCATATTACACTTACTTGTAATTTAACAGTGACTTAGAAGCCGCTAGTATTGATCACGTCGCTTAGCTTTGCATTAAAATCATGCTTGCTCAAGTTGCTTAATTTATAAAGCACCTCTGCACCTGTCACGTTAAGTTCAACTTCGTGATCATCGATGTTCTCATCCTTGTTTCTGAACATCAGCAGGTGGTTAGCGATTCGAGCGATATCTAAGTAAGAGACTTCACGCTGTTCGTGGTTATTGATGGTATTGCTGCACACATCAATAAAGTCGCTGTCGAAGCCCCAACGGTTAAGCACCAATTTACTGGTAGCAGAACATTGGCCTTGGAAGATTTGTAGAGCGATGTCGTGATCTAGGTAATTGCCATTTTCGAGGTAGAGGTGGTATTCGCTAACCAAACAGAACAAACCAATATCAGCCAGTAATCCAACAAGCAGCGATTTTTCATGCTCAAGGTAACGGTATTCAGTAGGGGAGAGCTCTTTGAAGCTGTTGGTAACAAGCACCATAGTAGCGCCCAGCTCTTTTGATACAGAAGCGCTCTGAACCAATACCTTATTACATTCTTTACTGAGGTTGACTGAGTGTTTGAGTTGCTCAATAGCCTGAGCCGTCACGATGTCACGTACTCTTAATATGCCAAGGCGCGACACCGCCGTCATAATATCAACACAAGTAATATTACGTCGGTTAAAGACGACAGAGTTAGCCACACGAATGACAATAGCAGCGAGGCCTGGGTCTTCGAGTAAGCACTCGGCAACGTCAGCAATCCCAGTTGATTCAAGGGTACAAAGCGATTGAATCTTCAGTACAACGTTAGGGATAGGAGGAAGTGTTATTTTTCCCGCTGAGATAGAATGTCCAACAAGTTGGGCAAACTCTGATTCTAGACCCTTTAAGAGAAGAGTCTTATTTTGAGGTAGCCAGAAAAACGATAAATGATTCATATAAAAAGTAAAAACAGGTCTGTCCTGCCATTTTACAAGCCACGATGCTGCGAGGCAATACTCACCCGTCTACATAACCTTTAATAATTTGAACCGGTGTATCACTAGGTGTCCAAATTCAAGCATGGTTTGATAGTTTACTGTGAAGTCAATCATGAAAAACCGGAATACTCAATTGATTGATGTGAACTAAGTCCAGACTTATTTTTCTTTTCGAAGTATGATTTATTTAAAGGTGAAAAACGAAACCATAATATTCACCTATAGAATAACAAAATAGATTTAAAATTTTCGCATAACAAGCTGCTTGTCTGGTGATCAACCTAATCGGGGTAATTTGATTAAGGATCAACGGATATGACCGAGACAGCATTTATTAATTACGTGAATCAATTTGGTGAGCATCAAAAACGTTCTATGTTCGGAGGTATTGGCCTCTTTCAAAATGACGCTATGTTCGCTTTATTGAGTGAAGGTTGTTTATTCATTAGAGGTGGAAAATCATTAGATAAAAAACTGACCGATCTTGATTGTGAAAAGTATCGTCATGTAAAGAAGCAGACAACAGCAACCGTAAACTATTACGACATTACGGATCTGTTTACCTGTGAACATCCTGAATTGGATAGTATTATTCGTACTTCAATCGATAATTCAATTCAGCAGCGTAGCTTCAAGAAGTCATCAGCTAGCCGTAGATTAAGAGATCTACCAAACATGCAGCTTACGTTAGAGCGCATGGTTAAAAAGGCGGGTGTGGATGATGTTTCAATGTTTATGCAGTTGGGCGCACCTGAAGTGTTTAATAAGGTTCGCGAAGCGTACGGAAACGATGTTGACCTAAAACTACTTTGGAAATTTGCGGGTGCAATTGATGGTATTCACTGGAAACTATTACAAGAGCCACGCAAGCAGCAATTACTGAAGAGCTGCCACTAAAGAAGTTTGCCTTATATGCTTAAGATTACTGTCAATAAAAAAAACCGAGGAATGTCCTCGGTTTTTTTGTTTCTGTCTTAGTCGGATTTCTTAAAAGACTAAGTATCAAAAGGCTAAGTGCTCGTTAAGAGCTAGCTTGGCTTTAAGTATTAGTACTTGAAGCGAGCAGTGAACATAAGTTGGTCACCGTAGAAGTCGTTAATACGAGCTTCAGCGCCTAGAGAGAAAAGCTCTGTAGAGTGGAAACGCGCGTAAACAGAACCTGTCCAATCATCGTTGTCATCGATAGAAACGTAACCACCTTTACCACCAACTTCTAGTTGTGGACCAAGCCATTGGCGAACACCAATGTTGATTTCCATACCGATATCAGTAGAGCTTGAGTTCTCAGGTTGAACGATACGAGCTAGCATTTCACCTGTTAGGTCTGCCCAGTTGTTTAATGGAGCGTGGAAACCAAGACCTACAGCTGAGTCGTAATCGCTTTCAAATTCTGAATCGATACGTGCTATAGCGTGAGCGTTCGGGTGAATGGACTTACTGAACGCACCACCAAATGTTACTGGGCTAGCACCGATACGTGCTTCAAAGTAATCATAGTTAAAGTTGCTCATTACCTGTGGTTGTTCATCAACAGCTAGTGCTTGACCAGAAGCCAATAGCATAGCGGTAGTAAGTAGAATTTTGCGCATAACGACCGTAAACCTATATTAGTGTTAATTCCTTTGGTTTGAGACAAATCGGCAAACCATAAACATTGAGACAGTTTAATCTAACTCACGGAAAAGTAATCCTTTAAAATGTAAAACCTTACTCATTTAGTTAAAAAACAAGCAAATTAAGGATCAGTATGTAACGGAGATCTCATGTTTAGGGCGAATGAGAAAAATAGACGAGCGAATTATCCAAAATTTGTATACATTCGGAAGGTTTTTATATCGGATGACGCTATTCTCAGTATCCATTAACCAATCAGTGCTATTCACCAAAACTGGTGCGTTTATCCGCCATTGAAGTCAGTATGCGCTCGGTATCTAAGATGGAAGTCCAGTTTAGCAATTGCTTGTCGTTGGCAATGACATAGTCAGTCAATTGTTGAGTAATCGTGTCTCTCAGTTGGTCGCCTTGCCAAGGTTTTGAAATATAGAAATCAAGTGCTGCGTTGTTAATGGCTGTGACGGTATCTTCTAGCCCAGCTTGCCCGGTGAGCAACAGCTTACGCGTTGGTTTAGTAGCGTCGTGTTGGTTGAGTTCGATCAGAAAATCAATGCCGGTTTCTTCTGGCATGATGTGGTCGCATAAGATTAACGCGAGCTTAATACCATCTTGTCCCATTTCTTTGATTACTTGCTTGGCTTCATCGACCGACTCTGCACCTTCAACCAGAAAGTTCTCTTCAAATATCGCCAAGTCTTGAAGGACACTATTGAGAACTTCAGGTTCATCATCGACACATAAAATTAGGTACTTATTCATGAGGTGCTCCTTCTTGTTTGAATGGAAGCCACACTTGCATGTTTGTATGGCTGCCTACCTCTGACTCCACCAAAATAAACCCTTGATGAGCCGAAACGATTTGTTGAGAAATGGATAACCCAATCCCTAAACCAAAGTTGCCTTCTTTTTTAGTCGTGAAATTTGGGTTGAAAATGGTGTTGATGTCTTCTTTGGCAATGCCGTGGCCAGTATCGGAGATTTGCACCACAAGAAACGCGTCGTCGCCTTTTGTCTGTTGAGAAGTGGTGATGGTCACTTTTCCTCGTTCAGATAGGGCATCGAGCGCATTGGAGATAAGGTTGGTCCACACTTGTTGCAGCGAGAGCGACTGGCACAATAAAGGCGGTAAGTCGGTATCGTAATGCTTTTCGAGTTGGTGGTGTTTAAGCCTGTTTTCGAAGATCACTAAGGTATCTTCAAGCCCTTCGTGGATATCTGTGTAGTGGCGAACTTCTTCATCTTCTCTAGCATAGCTTTTTAAGCTTTTGACCATATCGGCAATACGCTTGCTACACACTTGAATTGAGCGGATAGAGTTTCCAACATAATGGTAATGCTCTAAGTCATTGAGCAGCTCTTTGCCTGCGACAGGGGACGCCTTTAATGTGTTTAGAACCGTAGAGTCTTGGCTTAGGTTTAGTCTCACGGCTTTTTTTGCTAAAGCACGGTCATTAATCGTCGACGTAAGATGCTTTACGAGCTGTCTTTCTTGGGCTGTTGATAGTGGCTTAGCTAACTTTGAATGTGCCAGTACGTCAGTCCCTTTATTGGACTCTGGAACGGATAGGTTTGCCAATATTTGGTCGAGATGGTCTGACAGAGTTTCGATGCTTCTTAATATGGCAGCAATCGGGTTATTCAGCTCATGTGCGACTCCCGCGACTAGCTGCCCGAGCATCGCCATTTTCTCTTTCTCGATCAGTTGTTGATGTGCAGACTCTAATGATTCTAGTGTCTGCTGCAGTCTGATCTTATTGGTGATGCTGCGTTGCAAACGTCGATTAAAATGACGGAGCAATAGATTGGTAAATAAAGGCAGCAGGGTATTGTTTGAATGCATCACCTGAGCAAAGCTATCTTTATCCAGTTTGATAACGCGAGTCTGCGTTAGGGTGATCGCCGTAGAAAACGAAGGCTCGCCTGTTACAAATGACATCCCGCCAACAATGTTCCCTTTGGAGTGACGTACCACTTCCCGCTGTTGCCCAAGTTCATCTTTCTTATAAAGAGCTGCTTCACCCTCAATGATCAGCCATAAAAAGCGATTGTCTTCGCCTTCCACAGTGAGTAGATGCTCGGGGGAATAGTCACGAATGGCCTTAGTTTTGTCATCTTTTGAGAAGACATCCTGCAGAGCACTGACGACGCGTTCTGCAAGGGCATTATCCGAAAGCTGGTGGTAATCGTGAATGAAACCCGATTGGAAAGAGTGAATCTTTTGCTCAATGTGCGCTCTGAGTAAGCGCTGTTGATCCAATGCATCACTGTAAGAGAGCAGGTTTTCTGAGTCGTATTGGATAACAAAAGAGGTCAGCTCTTTTTGCGCTGATTTGAACAGAACCTGATCTTGAACCGGTTTGGTTAAACAGTGGTTGAGCCTACCTTCATTCACAGCGGTTAAAATGGATTGAATGTCTGACGAAGCGCTGACTAATATCGTTCTTGCGGTATTACTATGGGGCAGCTGTTGAAGTTCAATCAGGAATTGCACGCCATTAAATTCAGAATGATGATGAGTGATCACCAAGGCAACGGTTTGGTTGTGATCATGAATATCTTCTAATGCGTGATGTGCGTCTTCTATGTTCTCGGCAGTATAAATATCGAATACAGAAGCCAACGGAGCCAGCTCCGAACGTATTCTTTCAATGCTAACCGGATTATTGTCCAAACAGATAACAGCGTATTGATTCACAGCTCAACCTTAATAGTAGCGACGTCTTTAGCCTAGCAAGAACCGCCGAATAAGGATGAGAGCTAGCCGTTAATTTATTGAGGCAATTGAAGTATCGAGCAATAGACTGATTTAACTCAATGTTTCTTGTTTGCTACTGATGGGTTAGACTAAAAAAAACAGACACGTGTAGAAAGAGAACTCATGGAACAGTTAAGAAAAATTGGTGCAATTGGCGGAGCAATCTCACTGGCACTTTGTTGGCCGCTAGCGGTTGGGCAAATTGGACAAAATGCGATTACCGATGGCGTTGCAAAGCTTAACAATTCAAGCATTCAAGCTGAGATCGTGGAATACGATAGAGGTTACTTGTCTTCCAACGTAACCACTCGTTTAACTGTGACGGATGAAAACCTGAAAGAGCAACTTGCGATTGATGGGTTGCCGAGTGAGTTTGTCATAAATAGTGCGGTTAGCCATGGTTTGGTGAGTCTAAATGCACTGTCGACGTTTGAGAATACCGATATTCTGCCTTTAACTCTGACCACTAGTACTGAGCTAAACGGCAACACTGACTTTAACTTTGAGTTAAGCCAGTTCAATCACCAAGGTTCTGATGAGAATGGGACTTCGGTCTCGATCACTAAATCGAATCTTTCTGGCCATGCGACTGTTTTAGGCCAAGTTGATTACGAGCTTTCAATCCCTTCAGTTCAAATTGATTTTGAAACCGGTGAAGAGGTAACGCTGTCTAATCTGAAAGGTGTGGGTTCAGGCCAACAAGCGAAAGGCTACTGGTTAGGTACTCAGAATTTTACTATCGATAGCTTCTTGGTTTCAGATTCTGCAATGCAGCCTTTCATGACCATTGAAAATTCTAAGTACGATTTTGAATCACATCTAGATGAAGCAACTAAGCGTCTGCGCAGCAACCTCAAGCTGGATATCGCAAATATCGAGACCAGTGAAGGCCAGTTGAACAACCTAAACGTCGATTTTGAAATGTCGAAGTTGGATAGCGAGTCGTTTGAGAAAATCTTTGAGATTTACCAATCTAATCCTGTGATGACGCAAGAAGACGTTGCAGAGATCATTCCATTTATCGATATCCTGTTTGCTAAAGGTTTCGACCTTTCAATGAACAACATGTCGTTAGAGTTAGGTAAGGGACAGTTCGAATCTAAGTGGTTGGTGAGCGTGCCGGAAGGGACCGAAAACATCAGCAGCAACCCTTCGATGATCATGCCTGCATTAACGGGCAACGTTCACTCTAGCTTCTCAAATGAACTTGTTGAAGAGTATCCATTCATCCGTGAAGGTATCGATGAATTGCTTGTGATGGAAATGATCAAGGAAACAGACAGTGGTTATGAAATCAGCGCTGACTTAGAAAATGGAAACCTAGTGTTCGAAAATGGACAAGAAATTCCATTAATCGCTCTACTTATGCCGGTTTTTGTTCAATAAACAGAGCAGGCGTGAATACTGATAGGGTGATTTAGCAGGTTAAGCTTAAACATTTTATACGGTACAAAACAAAAGAGGTCTTAAGACCTCTTTTGTTGTTTTTATGTTGGGTAAAACATGGTATTACTTGCATAGTTATTATTTAGCAGGAGCAATCATCCCCATGGAACTTACATTAGATAACGTATTCAACTTCAGTGCTGGCCCAGCTGCACTGCCTAAACCGGTAATGAAACAAGCGCAAGCGGACTTTATTGATTGGAATGGTTTAGGGACTTCCGTGATGGAAATCAGCCATCGCAGCAAGGAATTTATTCAAGTTGCTGACGAGTCCGAACAGGACCTACGTGATCTTCTGAACATCCCAGACAACTACAAAGTTCTTTTCTGTCAGGGGGGCGCTCGTGCTCAATTCGCTGCTGTTCCTCTAAACCTTTTAGGTGATGCGACGAAAGCGACTTACATTGATGCGGGTTACTGGGCAGAAAGTGCAGTGACTGAAGCGAGCAAATATTGCGAAATCGATGTATTCAACGCGAAGACGTCAATTGATGGTAAAGCAGCGGTTGTTCCAGCTAAAGATTGGAAAATTGACCCGGAAGCTGCGTATGTACATTTCTGTCCGAATGAAACCATCGATGGTATTGAAATCAGCGAGCTTCCTCAAACGGATAAGCCAATCGTAGCGGATATGTCATCTAACATTCTGTCTCGTAAGATTGATGTGTCTCAGTACGGTGTTATCTACGCGGGCGCGCAAAAGAATATCGGCCCTGCGGGTATCTGCATTGCAATCGTACGTGATGATCTACTCGAACTCGCAAACGACGTGTTGCCGAGTATTCTGAACTACAAAGTACTTGCTGAAAAAGACTCAATGTTCAACACACCACCAACCTACGCTTGGTACCTATCAGGCCTTGTGTTCAAGTGGCTGAAAGCTCAAGGTGGCGTTGAAGCGATGGAGTTGGTGAACAAAGAGAAAGCAGCGCTGCTTTACGATGCAATCGATAGCTCAGCTTTCTACAAAAACGATGTTCACACTGCAAACCGTTCTAGAATGAACGTGCCGTTCCAACTGGCGAAACCTGAGTTAGATGGCAAGTTCCTAGAATTGGCTGATGCTGCAGGTCTGAAATCACTGAAAGGCCATAGAGCAGTAGGTGGAATGAGAGCTTCACTTTACAACGCAATGTCTCTGGAAGGCGTTCAAGCGCTGGTTAGCTTCATGAAAGATTTCGAAGAGAAATACGCTTAATCGATGATAGGGCTTTGACTGATAAATTGCTTATTTGATTTTTATTGTGTCGAATGCACCGAACGAGATAGATGCCGCTTTTGCGGCATTTTTTTTGTCGTTAATAATAAAGGGTATGGTATGTTGATTTATTGTAAGAACAGTCATCCAGAGATATGACGGATGTATCAGAATGAGCAGACCTTTCTCTTAAAGCGAGAGTATCAACTGTTATTTAGGCACTTTTTACTATATAACGTGTCGCCCAAAGCTAGGTCTCTAATCATGAGCAGTGAGCGATAAGCCGCATCGCCCGGTTTATTGATGGGCGATTAAAATCCAACGTCTAATTTTTACCACAAGGAACCAAGTGTGAGGTTATTGAGTCTATTTGCGATGCTATTTCCGGCCGTTGCTTGTTCGTCCACACTTGAAATATGGGCTGGTATTAATTATGAAACGGCCGATTATGTAAAAGAACATATCGAAGCGATGACTGATCATCGTGTAGAAATTCGTTCGTTTGACGTCAACAGTATTCGTTCTGAACTGCTTGTTGCTGATCCTAGAGACAATACCTTTCCCGACGCCATCTGGGTTCCTTCTGACTTCTTAGGTCTAACTGAATATATCGATTTAGCGACGCTTCCTGATGCTTGGGTCGATACCCAACGCTATGAGAAAAAAGCGCTCGATGCAGTGGTCATCAACGGTGAGCTTAAGGCGTTACCGGTTGGTATTGGAAACCAAGTCGTTCTGTATTCGAGCAAGCCTCAAGCGCAAGTCGTGACATGGGAGAGCCTAATTGAACGCTCTGCTCAGTCCGATCAAGTGAGCGTGCTTTTTCCCAATCCAAACATGTACTTCTATCTAGCTTTCTATCAGCTTTTTTCTGAAGACTTATTATCGTCGAAGAATGTTAATGGTGAAGGGTTAGTTGCTATCTTTGATTTCATCGACATGTTGCAGCAGAAAAAAGTCATCGAATCATCGTGCAGCGATATTTGCGCGAGGCAGAGGTTCATCAATGGGGAAGTCGAGTTTTTGATTGACGGTGATTGGGCGTTCAGCGAACTCGATGCCGCCTTTGGTCGAGATTTGTACATCAATTCGTTGCCGACCTATCGTGGTGAAAGTATGTCTTCATTTAGTGGCGCAAAGGTTTTTGCTGTCACGGAAAAAGGCATGCAAAACCCAGATAAGAAATTGGCTTTGAAAGAAGTCGTTCAATACCTGCAATCAAACAGTTTCACCTCTTTAGCTCACTCGAGTGCCATGGTTTCGCCGTTTTATGAGGTTAATCAACGCCGTGTTGAGGAAGGTAACCAGACACTTTCAAATATGTACGATGAGTTTCAAGCATCGCAAATGATGTCGAGTGACTACAAGATGGCGATCGTTTGGGAGGCATCGGCTCGGGCGTATCAGCGTTACAAGTCAGGGATGCCAAAGAGTGAACTGCATAAATTTTACAATGATTTTGTTCAATATTACTCGGCGAATATGAGGGTAAGAGATTGAAGCTATCATTAAAATACACCATGGGCTTGGTGTTGCTGGCTTGCTCAATGCTTCCTGTTTACCTAGCGGGACAGTTGATTCTCAATAAACAAAACCAAAGTTCTTTAGAGCAAAAAGAAACCAAGCTGGACAACTCTACGACCGGTATTCGTCAAACCGTACAAGAGCAAATTAAGCTGACGGCGAGCCTAACTCAATGGTATTCGCATGACCGATCATTGATTAAAGCGGGTGGTAATATCTTTTTCTCGAGTGTTGTTTGGGACAAGATGGATAGCTTCAATGCGCTAGCGGAGAGTGTGTCCGCGACTTATATTCTGGACCAAAACTGGAAGCCCATTTATGACAGCAAAGGCAGCTTGTACCATTTTGAGCAGAGCCAGTTATTAGAAAGCTTGAAGCGTCCTCAATCGGTTTATGGGCAAGGGAAATTGTTCCACACCGAGTTTACCGAAACTGAAGTGGCGGATAATGCCGCTGCAGGTATCGCTTTTGTCGCGCCGATTTTACCTTATCGTTTGATAGAAGGTTCTACATACACGCCGCAGGGTTATCTTGTGGTTCTTATGGGGTATGACAGACTTAAGACTAAAGTGACGCCTTTCCTTTATCAAAATGAGTCGGTTGAGTTTAACTATATTGATTCAACGGATGCTCAATCTTCTGAACAAAGTGCGAACATTATCTCTATCGACAGCACATTCTTTACCGACAAATTGGTACTGAACGTCAAACATCATATTTCCGACAGTGAGCGTTTATTAGAGATGCAACAAGCTCAGGTGGTCTTTGTCAGAATATTGGTGGCGACGCTTGCCATCTCGATTGTGTTTGCTCTGTTCCTAAGCCGCTGGTTCTCAGGGCAGTTAAACTTGTTGGCTGAATCTGTTACGTCGTATTCGCATAACCAGTCACCGACTCATAGTGTGGATGAACATCGTTTTACAGAGTTCGTCACGCTGAGTCGTTTATTGGAAACCCTGTGGGGTCGCATACAATACCAAGTCCGTGAGCTTACCGAAAGTAACGATAAACTCGAAAGATTTAATGTTCAGCTAGAGGACTTAGTCGAAGAGAAAACCAGCAAGTTAACTAATTCGCTCGCGCGTGAAGAATCCCAGAAGCATCGTATTTTGAAGATCGTTCAGTTTGCATCATCAAGACACGCGGCTGAATATCGGTTGATTCCTCAAATGGTCGATCAAGAGTTAAAGACATTACTTGTTCAACATTCGATTCAGTTTCATTTTAACCGGACTGGCGAGGCTGACCTGATACTCTGTGACTCACAGGGGACGGCGATCGGGTATTTTTGTTCAAGTTCATTTGATGTCCTCAGTGAAGAAGATCTTCTGATTTTTGACATGTACCAAAAACAGTTAGCTGGTTGGCTAGAGCTCGAAAATATTACACGGATTAACATGCCGACTGGCTGTTTGAATCGTAAAGCTTTTAATGAAGATCTCGAATTCAGTAAACGCAGCATTAACGACAATCAAAATCAGATTTCTTTGATCATTATTGATATCAATGGCTTGAAAACGACCAATGATGTTCATGGGCATGAGATCGGGGATGAGCTGATACAGCGCTGCGTAGACGTAATCAGCCACGAATTGACACCTGCCAGTAACCTATACCGTTTGGGTGGAGATGAATTTGCGGTGCTTACCTTAACGTCTGGTGAGTCGAGTTCGCTCAATGTCGCAAAGATGACTGAGCAGTTGTACATTGCTCAGGAGCAACAGGCAATCGAGACTAAAGCGGGTATCTCTATTCCTGTCAGATTCTCGATTGGTGCAGCCTCTAGTAATTCAACAGACGTTGAGCAATTGTTCTCAGTCGCTGATGAGAATATGTATCAGCAAAAGCGTCTTTATTACCAAACGTTGTCTGTGGTTGGGAAGTAATAATGCCAATCACGCTGACAAATAGCGATCACGATTTTCGACGTCCAATAGAGCGGAACTGCTGCGGTGTGACGTTATAATATGTTTAAACGCTTATGGGAAATGCGCTTAGTCGGGCCAACCGTTGCTTAAACACAGACGATAAAAATGAAAAAGCCCACCAATGGAAAGTTGATGGGCTTTGTGTTTGTATTTAGCTTACGTAACTCAGCTAGAGCCAGAAACTCTTCAGAGGCATCTCAGAGTCAAAGTGATGAGCAATTTGCGCTTGGAGTAGCTCAGCGGTCGCAATAGCGTCAGTTAATGCATGATGCGGCGTGTAGTCGGGCAGATGGTATCGACGACGACTCTGACCCAGTCTCACTGAAGCTGGCTTCTTACCTTTCAGCTTATTCCACAAGCCGCCAGCCAGTTTATTTTGGATCTGAGATTCAATCTCCAGCGTGTCGAGGACTGGGAACTCAATGCCTTCACCGAGTCGCACTTTCAATGCATTGTCCAAAAAGTCACGTTCGATACGACGATAGTGAACCACAGGGATATGTCCCGCCATTGATTCTA
Organism: Vibrio sp. 10N.261.51.A3; assembly: GCF_041471965.1. NCBI lineage: Bacteria > Pseudomonadati > Pseudomonadota > Gammaproteobacteria > Vibrionales > Vibrionaceae > Vibrio > Vibrio sp. 10N.261.51.A3. The sequence goes on along the minus strand of NZ_JBFRPK010000060.1, from coordinate 74,549 downwards.
AGATCTCGCCCAACACTTCGCTAAGGTCTGGCGCATCAATGATGTCATTGTGAGTGATGCCATGAATCACGACAGACTCTTCTTCAAGTTTCTGTTTTGGTCTTAGAGTCCAGTGTTTGGCTTGTCGCAAGTAGATGCGATTGAGCGTAAATGGCACTAAACCAATGGTAATGATGCCGTCTTTGTTTGGGTTTAACCCCGTTGTCTCAAAGTCGACAGCCAAAAACATCACTTCTGAAAGTGGCGTATCAGGCGCAGGAAGAGGCTGGCTATAAAAGTGCTTTAAGCGCTCGTCTCTCGCTCGTTCAAGCTTCTGAGCAAACTTAAATGGCCAATCGACCGCAGGTGATCTGAATAGTTTGTTCATAGGCCCTACTTAAACTTGTTGCTGGCTTGATAACGGAACTTAAGGAAGTTTTGCGCATTACTTAATATTTGGAATGCATCCTTTAGGTTACGTCGTTCGAAGTCAGACAGGTTCTCTGGCTCGATGTTGTTATCAGGCTCGATGTTGTTGTCGACATCGTGTGCTTGGTGGCGAATACGAACCAGAGAGATAAACTCCATCGCATCTTTCAAATCTTGAGCTCGGCCTTTTGGCAGAATACCGGCGTCAATAATGTCATCTAAGCGTTCGAACGAGTTCTTAGAGCGAGACGCTACCGCGAGCGAGTGAACACGAATCAAATCGGCGAGTGGCGCAGTACCACGACGCTTAAGGTTGATAGAGTTGTTGTGACGGCCATCTTTCTCCATCACGAAATCTTTGAAGAAGCCGAGCGGAGGTGTACGGTTGAGTGCGTTACGTGCAAGACACGCCAAGAAGCGATTGTTCTTACGTGCGCGTCGAACAATAAAGCTGTTCAATTGCTCGGCCCATTTCAGACGACCATAAACGCCATCTAAGTCGAAGAAGATTGAAGCATTTAACAGTGCTTTCGGGTTTGGATCATCAATCCAATCGGCAAAGCACTCTTCCCATTGTCGACGAGTCATACGCCACGTTGGGTTAGTCGCCATGATATCGCCAGTACAATACACATAGCCACACTGATCTAAGCCATCACAAATAAAGGTCGACAGCTCCTCAAAGTATTTACCGTGCTTTTTCTCGTCGTAGGTATCATCAAGAATGATTGCGTTATCTTGGTCGGTAACCAGCAGCTGCTCATCACGCCCCATAGAGCCCAGTGCGAGGAAACAGTAAGGAATAGGCGACTTGCCCAATTTCTCTTCGCCCAGTTCGATAATTCGCTGCTTAAAGCTACGACCAATTACCGACATTGCAGTACCCACCATGTGGGCGTTGGCATCTTCGTTAACTAAGCGCACAAAGCTGTCTTTTACTTGCTCGGAAAGCACCTTCAGATCTTCGATACTTTGTTGCTGGAAGATACTACTTACCAATAACAGCGAGTTTTGAGACTCATAACGAACAATATCGGTCGCTTCGATAATACCAATCGGCTTCTTATCTTTAAGCACTGGTAAATGATGCACGTTATAGCGAAGCATGGTCATCATAGCTTCGTATACGTAAGCATTGTGATCGAGAGAGATAACCTCAGGTGTCATTACGCTAGAGACTTCATCCGATGGGTCAAGCCCTTCAGCTAAAACGCGAGTACATAAATCTCGGTCGGTGATGATGCCAATCACGGGTGTTGAGTCATCTTCATCATCTTCAACGATTTCTGGGTCGATGATCAACAAAGAGGAAACATTATCCTGTGCCATCATGGTCGCAGCTTGCTGAATCGTGCGCGTTTTTTCGATCATTGGTGCTTCGCTGGTCAGCAGCGTTTTAACCTTGGATGTCGTTAAGTCGTTAGCGTCGTTGCTGTCTGAGTTGGCTTGGCGCAGTCGCGCGTTATCTTCTACTTCTACGAAATCGGCAAAGGAGTCGTAGTTGTCGTAGAGCTCTTGGAAGATAGGCTCAGGAATACAGTAAAGCAGGGTATCTTCGGTGGCTTTAACTGGGAAACGCACCTTGTTGTTGGTCAGTAGGCCCATTTGACCGAACAAGTGGCCTTCATCCAGGCGGTTATAGAGTTCGCCTTTACGGCGGTAGACTTCGACTTCGCCACTTCGAACGATGTATAAGTCATGAATTTGATCACCAAAGTGAATGATAGGGGTATCTTGGCGGTAATAAGAAATTTCCACGCTACTGGTCACTTTCGCCAACATCTCCTCAGGGAGTTCTGTGAAAGGGGGGTATTGTGCCAGAAAGTTTTGAATCTCTAATAACTCAGCATCCATAATGATCATCCATTGGTTTGTATGATTTCATGGTACAACATTTGATAATATTTTGCCGTCACAAATCAATCTGTGAGCTAAAACCTTTTTAAAGTCTTATGGATAGACTAACCTTTCAATTAATGGAGTGACAGTTTAAGGATGATAGGAATGTCGAAGTGGAAGCTTAGTTTTGTATCTGCGGTTTTTATGTTTTCTCCAAGTTTGTGGGCGGACACTAACGCGGTGGATATTTTAGATTACGACCATATTTATGCCACGGCGCATTCGGGCAGTTTAAATGAAGATGCAGGCAGTAATAATAACGCCTCGTCGTATGGATTAGGCGTCAGTTACGCGATGACGGATGATTGGTCGTTGCTGGGAGACTACAGCGCACGCTTTATTCACCCTGATGACACCACAACTCGAATTGATACGCTGATGCCAGGTGTTGGTTACCGTTACAGCATTAAGAAAGATTTAGATATAGTGGCTTACTACCTGCTTGGTATCACAAAAGGTAAGGTTGAAGATAATGACACCAACCGAACTGAATCTTCAGACACTGAGTTCATCCAAGGGGTAAAAGCTGAGCTTAACTATGGCTTTGCGAAACGTTGGATAGCTAACGGGAGTGTGCAAGTGAATCGAAGTGACCTGTTTGATGAAGAGGTCTATCACTTAGGTTTACGTTATCTAGTGACCAATAAGTTTGCGATTGGTGGGTCATATCAACATCGAGATGGTGAAGGTAAAATTCGTAGCGAGCGTACTCACGAGCTAGGAGTGGAATTTTTCCTAGAGTATTAGCCAGTAACGAAAAGGCTAAGTGCACTAATAGCTCTTATATACAAAGAGACAGACACAAAAAAGCCAGCTTAATTGCTGGCTTTTACACATCTATTGGTCTGCAAATACAGGTTTCGCTTTTCGATTAAAGAACCGCAGCGATACCTTTACATAGAGGACCCATGTTTGACTTAGTCATACCAGCAACACTGATACGGCCAGAACCAACAATGTAGATTGCGAATTCGTCTTTTAGGCGAGTTACTTGCTCTTTGCTTAGACCTGAGAACGAGAACATGCCGTTTTGACGTTCGATGAATGTGAAGTCTGCATCAACACCTTCTGATTTCAGTGTCGTTACGAATAGTTCACGCATCTCTTGGATACGGTCACGCATTTCTGCCACTTCTGCTTCCCATTCAGCACGTAGATCAGCATCACCAAGGATGTGAGTAACGACAGCACTGCCGTGGGCTGGTGGGTTAGAGTAGATAGAGCGGATAATGCTCTTAACTTGAGAGAATGCTGTCGTTGCTACGTCTGCTGATTCAGCAACCAGAGTGAATGCACCAACACGCTCGTTGTACAAGCCGAAGTTCTTAGAGAACGAGCTAGCAACAAGGATCTCTTTGTTGTATTGAGCAAAAATACGTAGGCCAGCAGCATCTTCTTTAACGCCTTTTGCAAAACCTTGGTAAGCAAAATCGAATAGAGGAAGCAGTTTCTTCTCAGCAACCAGTTTAGCAAGAACTTCCCACTCTTCAGTTGTTGGGTCGATACCTGTTGGGTTGTGACAGCAGCCGTGAAGAAGAACGATATCGCCTTCAGAAGCTTTCTCTAGGTCAGCAACCATGCCAGCGAAGTCTTTGTCTTTAGTTTCAGCGTTGTAGTAGCTGTATTGAGCAGTTTCGATACCCGCAGCAGCGAAAACGCCGTTGTGGTTAGCCCAAGTTGGGTTACTGATCCAGATTTTTACGTCGCCCAGTTGGCGCTTGATGAATTCACCCGCTACGCGAAGTGCACCTGTACCACCTGGAGCTTGTGCTGTTTTAGCGCGCTGAGATGCAACGATCTCTGCGTCTGAACCGAAAAGAAGTTTCTGTACCGCTAGACCGTATTCAGCCGTACCTTCAATCGTTAGGTAAGATTTGGTTTTTTCGTTTTCAAGAAGTGCAGCTTCTGCTTTCTTTACTGTTTTAAGTACAGGCGTTTGACCATCTTCATTTTTGTAGATGCCAACACCAAGGTTGATTTTCTCTGCACGAGAGTCTTTTTTAAACTCTTCAGTAAGGCCGAGGATAGGATCGGCGGGAGCAGCTAACACTTTTTCAAACATAATCTTCATCCATGTCAATTGAGAGGGGATAGTATCTATGGGTAGTTATACCTGTATGGAATTTTTAAGACAATACGAAGTGAACAGAAAGGCTAAAAAAAATCCATTTCAATCAGATTTATTGACTAAAGAGGGTATTTGATAACAAAACACCCTACGGATTAACCTATAGGGTGCAAGAAGTTAGTGGATTTTGAATAGATTACGCTGGTTGAGCAATAAAGCTTTCGCGCTCGAGTTCACTCGCTACATTTTTGCCATCTTTGTAGGTCGCGGCAATTGAAACAAATGCTTGTTCAACCGCTAGAAAAGCTTGGACAACTTGCGGATCAAAATGCGTCCCATTGCCCTCTAAAATAATCTGTTTAGCTTGTTCATGAGTAAAGGCTGGCTTGTAGACTCGCTTCGAGATGAGCGCATCATAAACATCGGCCAATGCCATTAAACGGCCAGATAACGGGATATCTTCACCAGACAACTGATTAGGGTAACCGCTGCCATTCCATTTCTCGTGGTGAGTCAGAGATATCTCCTTTGCGACTCTTAAGAAAGAGCTACTTCCCAACTGCTTTTCTGCAATAGATAACGCTTCAGCACCAATCGAGGGGTGACCTTTCATTATCTCAAACTCTTCGTCAGTCAACTTACCTGGCTTCAATAACACGCTATCAGGCACACCGACTTTGCCTACATCGTGCAAAGGCGCAGATTTGTAAAGCAACTCGATGTAGTTTGGTGTTAACAAGCTTGAATGGGTCTCTGACTTGCTGAGCTCTTGTGCTAGTACCTTGACGTACTCTTGAGTTCTTAGGATATGTGCGCCCGTTTCATTGTCTCGAGATTCAGCCAATGCCGATAAGCTCACAATGGCCACGTCACGTGTGGTTTTCACTTCGTTTTGCGCGGTTTCAAGGCTATCAAGCATGGTATTGGTCATAGATGCCATTGATCCAAGCTCGTTGTAGCCGAAAATAGGTAAGTGAACGCCTTGCTCGCCATTGGTGACTTTGTTTAATGCGTGCTCTTGGCTTAGGAGAATACGCTTAATTAGCTTACTCCAAAGCGTCATGATGGTTATCGCGTAGCCACCCAGTACCACAGCCAAATAAATAAACTCTTTGATCACGCTGATCTTGCCGGTGCCATCCAATAAGCGGTCAGGGTTGTGTTCTAGCCAGAAGATGTCTTTAACGGCAATCATCGTCAACATAGTCGTCAGTGTTACCAGAAGCACGATAACCAAGCCTATCATCTGCTTGACCAGTGAACTTCTTTCACCAACCAGTTGGAAGTCGAATTGTCCAGTCGTCTCCATTTTATCCATTTGGCTGAGCTTGGCATTCAATTGAAGAATGGTTCCGGTAAAGAAGCCGAATAGACTCATGCCAAACAGCACCTTCAAATTACTATCTATGGTGAATTCATAGCTTAAGTTGTAGTAGAGCGCGAAAGGCACACTTGCAGCAAAAAATAGCAGGGTATCGAGTTGCGTGAATCGGCCTTGCTTGACCAAGGTATGTTGCGCCAATGGGTAACGACGTGCGAGCCATAATAAGATAAACACAATACTGACTTGTGTGAAAATCTCTAACGTCGTTAAGCTATCGAGCATAGGGCACACCCGACTGCCATAGGTGCCAAACAGCACGCCAGCAATGACGTATAACTTAGTCGTTAGCGATTGATTGTAATTTGAAGTATCCATCGGTAAGCCTTTGTTCTCATTCTTATTAGATTTACGCATTCATTGATTCACGACTTTAGAATTGCGAATGATTAGCATAATTGACGTGAATAATACCGGAAATTCTATCGATAGCTTTCGTGGATTGATACAAGAAACTGGTTTGTGTTAGAGATTTGTTAGCTAGGTGGGGGTTATTGCAGCATTTTTATGAAGATGCTTGAATAGCCCCGGTCGAGGGTCGAGGCTATTCAGTCTGTGTATTGGGTTAGAATCGCCCGTGATTGAGTTCGCTATCTACTTTAACCCGTTACTTTTTGAGATTGATTTCAGCTTCGATTGAGCCGGTTTCAATCTCAGGGTGAGACGCTAGTTTGTCTGCAGCCCATTGGTTGATGTGTTTCAGAATAGCAGACACCGCGTGTTTTTCCGTTGGTGCTTGGTCTTGTTCGACATCGATCTTTTGCTTTGGATGTGAGCCTGTCGCATCTTCAGCAATATGGAGCCAATCTGGGTGCCAGTAATATGGCTGACCGCTCGGTGTTGTCCAACTGTGAACACCGTTTGACTCTCCTTTATAACTTAATTGGTCTGCTTCTATTTTTTTCATTGTTATCTCGCATGTTTTTGGGTTACATCAAATTATTGAGGTAGAAAGCCAACTTAGCTCCTACCTTGGGTACAAACTTAGCAAAGCTTACAAAGTTATCTGTGAACCAATTCACACTATTGTGGAAATTAGGTGCGATCATATGGATAGCAGCAATAGTTGTTGGCGTAAGTGATAAAATCACCGGCTCACAGAATTTCTCTAGGTAGTACAATTAGATGGCGCGTTATGAAGAGCTTGCAAAGGATATTCGAACTCAGATAGCTAACAATACGTGGCGATCCGGAGAGAAGATCCCTTCGGTACGCATGAGTTGTCGAAATTACAACGTCAGCAATAGTACTGTCTTACAAGCCTACCAGTTGCTAGAAAGCGAAGGGTGGATCATCGCTAAACCTCAGTCGGGCTATTTTGTAGCGCCAAGGCTGGACGGCGTTGACTACGCACAGCCACTCGTTAGTGAAAAGAAAGCCATTAATGACCGCTTATTTGATTTCTTGAAGTCGAGTTCAGCCGAAGGTGTGATTCCTTTCGGCTCTGCATTCCCAGATCCCGACCTTTTCCCGTTACCTACCTTGACTCGAAACCTTGCCAGCGCGGGTAGGAAGATGACTGGCGCGAGTGTGATAAATAATTTACCACCGGGCAGTGAGTCCTTGAGAAGGCAAATCGCACAGCGTTATCTGCAGCAAGGGATTACGGTTAATCATCAAGACATCGTGATTACGTCGGGTGCTATGGAAGCGCTCAACTTGAGCCTGCAAACGGTCACCAAGTCGGGTGATAACGTCGTGATTGAGTCTCCCGCCTTCTATGGTGCTCTGCAGGCTGTCGAGAGGCTCGGGCTTAACCCTATCGAAGTGGACGTTTGCCCAATCAATGGGTTGAATATAGAGCAGTTTGAAAACGCGCTACAAAACCAAGATGTTAAAGCGTGTTGGCTGATGACGACTTTTCAAAACCCAACGGGAACCAGTTTGTCGGAACAGGCAAAGCGCCGTGTGGTAGAGATTGCAGAACAGCATGGAACCTACATTATTGAAGATGACGTGTATGGCGATCTTTATTACGAAGGGCATAAGCCGAAGCCACTAAAGGCCTTCGATAAGACCGATTCCGTCTTTCTTTGTGGGTCGTATTCAAAAAGTTTGTGTCCTGGTTATCGAGTAGGGTGGGTTGTGAACACGCGTTTTAACGACGTGATTCAAAAGTTACAGCTTCTTTCTACGTTATCGAGTAGCGCTCCTGTTCAACTTGGTGTCGCTCATTTCTTAACGCATGAAAGCTACGACAATCACCTTCGTAAACTGCGTAAAAACCTTGTCGTCAGGAAAGAGCGATTTATCGATGTCATTAAGCAGTACTTTCCGCATTCAATCGAGATTGAAGAGCCGGCTGGTGGTTACTTGATATGGATTCGCTTTTCTGAAAAATTCGACAGCCAACAGTTTCATCAGCTGGCTATCGAACAAGGTATTAGCGTTGCATCTGGCGATCTGTTTAGTGAGCATGGCAGAGTGGATAACGCGATACGATTGAACTTCTCTTATGAACTGACAGAAGAGAAAGAACAGGCGCTCATCTGGCTTGGCAAACTGGCACATCAACTTACGCACTCGTAAAACCTTAAGTCCCTCATAAAAAAGACAATCATTCCAACTGTACGGGTTGTTTGTGGGGTAACTGTACGCCTAATTGACCAAAGAGTTGTGATTCAATAACGGTAGACCAAATATTGGAGATACCGTTATGTTGAAAATGACCATGGGAAATGAAGTTAAGCTGATTATTGTCGCTATTGTGTGTGCGCTTCTGCTTATTCTCGGCCACGTACTGCTGGCAAAAGCATTCGCTGATATGGCGTGGGCGGAATACACCACTGCCGCGATCCCATTCGTTATGATGGCAATTTGCGGTTTTGCAATAAAATACGCTATCGACCAAGATGTGGATTAGCTTTTGAAATAATGAGTCTCAGATAGTGGCACACAGAAGCATCTGGACTCGTTTTATTCCGAACAAACAAAAACCTCCGC
>NZ_JBFRPK010000060.1:0-65110 GCF_041471965.1 Vibrio sp. 10N.261.51.A3 | reverse complement strand
GCGGAGGTTTTTGTTTGTTCTTAACTTTTAATATCGAATAGGTTTCGAATTAGAAGTTTGCAGAGCGTGGTGTACGTGGGAATGGAATCACGTCACGAACGTTACCCATACCTGTTACGTAAGATACTAGACGCTCGAAACCAAGACCGAAACCAGCGTGTGGCACTGTACCGTATTTACGTAGGTCGCGGTACCAGCTCATGTGCTCAGGGTCGATACCCATAGCAATCATACGCTCGTCTAGAATGTCTAGACGCTCTTCACGTTGTGCACCACCGATGATTTCACCGATGCCTGGTGCAAGTACGTCCATTGCTGCAACTGTTTTGCCGTCGTCGTTTAAGCGCATGTAGAAAGCTTTGATGTCTTTCGGGTAGTTCTTAACGATAACAGGTGCTTTGAAGTGCTCTTCAGCTAGGTAACGCTCATGCTCAGAAGACATGTCGATGCCCCACTCAACGTCAAACTCAAATTTCTTACCAGAGTCTAGTAGGATTTGGATTGCGTCAGTGTAGTCAACTTGTGCGAAGTCAGCGTCAACGAATTGCTCTAGACGAGTAATTGCTTGCTTGTCGATGCGAGAAGCGAAGAATTCAAGGTCGTCGCGGCGCTCTTCAAGAACAGCAGCGAAAACGTACTTAAGCATGTCTTCAGCCAGTTTCGCTACATCGTTAAGGTCTGCAAACGCAACTTCAGGCTCAACCATCCAGAACTCAGCTAGGTGGCGGCTTGTGTTTGAGTTTTCAGCACGGAACGTAGGACCGAACGTGTAAACCTTGCTTAGTGCACAAGCATAAGCTTCAGCATTAAGTTGGCCAGATACAGTTAGGAACGTCTCTTTACCGAAAAAATCTTCGTTGAAGTCTACGTCGCCTTTTTCAGTGCGTGGTAGGTTTTCCATGTCTAGCGTAGAAACACGGAACATTTCACCAGCGCCTTCTGCATCAGATGCAGTGATAAGCGGAGCAGAAGTCCAGAAGAAACCTTGCTCGTGGTAGAAACGGTGAATCGCTTGAGATAGACAGTTACGTACACGTGCTACTGCGCCAATCACGTTTGTACGTGGACGTAGGTGAGCAACTTCACGAAGGTACTCGATAGAGTGACGCGTCTTAGCCATTGGGTAAGTGTCAGCGTCTTCAACCCAGCCTACAACTTTAACGTCAGTTGCTGCTAGTTCGAAGTCTTGACCTTTCGCAGGAGACTCAACAATCTTACCCGTTACTTCAACAGAGCAGCCAGTTGTTAGCTTTAATACTTCGTTTTCGTAATTATTAAGATTATTAGGAACCACGGCCTGAATCGGGTCGAAACAAGAGCCGTCATAAATGGCAAGGAAAGAGATTCCAGCTTTGGAATCACGACGTGAACGGATCCAGCCGCGAACAGTTACTTCACTGTCTACCGCTAGCTTGCCGCCAAGTACGTCTGTTACAGGCGCGTAAGTCATGTTGATTTCATTCTCCATTGAGGGACAAATTCAACTCAAAGTCTCTGGCATTGCTGCAAATAAATATACATTTGCACAATAATTAGCCGAAACATTAAGTTGTATAAACTTTTTAAATCGATTGAACATATTACCTGTCATACCGACAGCTTCAACCTTTATTCTTGCTTGGTGAAAGAAATATTGTGTCTACTGACGATAAATAGGTTTGAGGGTGTGTTTTTTGTTCGATCTTAGCGTCAGCCTTACCTTTCACCCTATGTGAGCTGCTGAACGAGCATGGCGTAATCGAAACCTTTGTTTTCAATAATGGGAGTGTGATTGTGTTGAGACTCACTCTATATTGGCGCGGATTCAGTCATTTTGGACTTGATCACCTTCTTAATTTCCCACTAAAGTACAAGAGGAGTTTAATATCTACGTGTTAATTACGCCGCCTTAACCCCTGCATTCTCTCTACACCCGCACTTTTCGAGCGCTCGCTCATTCAAGAAAAACAGTCGATCAAATTATGTCTCAACAAGGCAGGACTGGCTGTACAAGTAAAAGAGAATTACATGCTTAATTATTTAAAAAAACACTGGTTATCAAACGTTAAAGGAGATTCATTATCTGGGATTGTGGTTGCACTCGCATTGATCCCTGAAGCCATCGCATTTTCAATTATTGCAGGCGTTGACCCTAAAGTAGGGCTCTATGCCTCGTTCTGTATTTGTGTCGTCACTGCTTTGGTTGGCAGTCGTCCGGGAATGATTTCCGGTGCAACAGGCGCTATGGCGCTACTAATGGTCACTTTAGTGAGAGAGCACGGACTAGAATATCTACTCGCCGCTTCATTTCTAGCTGGCGTCATTCAGATCGCAGCTGGTTATCTCAAGCTTGGTAACCTGATGAATTTCGTTTCCAAATCGGTGATTACTGGATTTGTTAACGCGCTCGCCATTCTAATTTTCATGGCCCAACTTCCTGAATTAATCAACGTCCCTTCAAGCGTTTACGTGTTAGTCGCTTTGGGTTTGGCGATCATTTATCTGCTTCCTTATTTCCCCAAGTTTGGTCGCGCAATACCTTCTCCACTGGTCGCGATTGTTACCCTGACAATCATTAGTTTGCTCTTCGGCTTAGATGTGAGAACGATTGGCGATATGGGCAAGCTTCCCGATTCACTGCCTGTGTTCTTGATTCCTAATATTCCATTCACGTTTGAGACGCTTGCAACCATCCTGCCATATTCGATTGCTCTGTCTCTGGTTGGCTTGTTGGAATCCTTGATGACAGCGACCATAGTCGATGACCTGACTGATACTGAAAGCAATAAAAACAATGAGTGTAAAGGGCAGGGCGTTGCGAACATCGTGGCTTCCCTTTTTGGTGGAATGGCGGGCTGCGCAATGATCGGTCAGTCGATCATTAACATCAAATCAGGTGGCTTAACCCGATTGTCCAGCATGATCGCTGGGGTGGTTTTGTTGCTAATGGTGGTGTTTGTTTCTGATTGGTTGAAGCTGATACCGATGGCCGCTTTAGTGTCTGTGATGATCATGGTTTCTATCGGCACATTCTCATGGCGTTCCATTGTTGAGCTTAAAGATCACACACTGCCAACCAATGTAACCATGCTAGCAACCGTGGCGGTGGTGGTGTTTACTCATAATTTAGCAATAGGTGTTGCGGTTGGCGTGGTGCTGTCGGCTCTGTTTTATGCACATGCCAGCAAATCCATGGTGTTTATATCCGATGAAGTCGTGACAAACGAAATGCACACCATTCACCGAGTAAAAGGCCATGTCTTCTTTGCTTCGTCAGATGCGTTTGTCGACTTATTTGATTATGACAACGCGACCTCTTTAGTGACCATCGATATATCGGATGCGTCATTCTTAGATAATACCTCGGTCGAGGCGCTTGATAAGGTTGTGTTCAAGTTCCGTAAAAAAGGGGCTTACGTTGAAGTGTCAGGAATGGATAGCGTGAGTGCGAACCTGATAGTCAAACACGCGATGTATCACAAGCATAAAGACTTAACCGCGGTTTCCATTACGCACTAATCTTGGTTTAAGGTACTTTTAAAGCCTGAAAGCCTGAACTAGACATTGTTATGAAGTTAAAGCGCTCATTGTTGAGCGCTTTTTTGTTGGCGATCTATGACTTCTTCTTTGTACTCGACAAAGTAAACTGATTAATCAGTGACTCAAGGTGATCAGACAGCTCTTCTAAGTCATTGCTGATGTTGCGAGTTTCAGCCGCAGATTGCGACGTGTTGTTGGCGTGAGAGGTGATGGTCTCAACCTTTTGTTGAACATCTTGAGTCGCTTGTGTGGTGGATTGTGTTTGCTGCTGAATATTCTGTGCGTGAGCCAAGACTTGTTTCATCTCTTCGACCACACCATTCATTTCAATTGAAAGTGCGTCGATATCGGTTGAGCTTTGATGGGCTTGTTCGCAAACGCGATCGGCAGAATTCAGCGACTCTTCACTGCCTTGCTGGAATTGATGAATGATTGACTCAATGCTGCCTGTTGCTTCTGCGGTTCGCGATGCAAGGTGGCGAACTTCATCTGCCACTACCGCAAACCCACGACCTTGTTCTCCCGCACGAGCTGCTTCAATCGCTGCATTCAAGGCCAGAAGATTGGTTTGGTCAGCAATGCCACGAATCACACTCAATATTGAAGAGACCTCTCCGGTTTGCTCATTGAGTGTCAGTATTTTGTGTTTCACTTCTTCTATGCTGCTAACGAGGTTTTTTATCTCACTGCTTGCGTCGTGTGCTTGGTTGGCACTCTTACATGCCACATCGGCGGTGTGATTAATAAGCTCTGAAGCCGTTAAAGTCGCTTGTTCTACATTGACTTGCTGTGCCTGTATTCCTTCGACATTATGTTGCACTTCGGCGGTTTCGCTTTGCTGGTCACTGGCGGCTTGCTCGGTAATTTGCGCGACACTAGTCAGTTGGTTGGCAGACGCATTCAGTTTGTGCGAGGTGTTTTGTACCTTTTCTAAGCTGTCGGATACGGTTCCCATGAACGAGTTGATGGAGTTAGCCAGCGTGCCAATCTCATCCTTGCTTTGTTCCGGCAGGCGAGTGGATAGGTTTTTATCGTTGCTGACTTGGGTCATAAAGCGAGAAGTCTGTTGCAGCGGGCGCACGATAATCTTACGAATTAATCCCATCGTAAGGACAAATCCGGCAAACGAGATCACTGCCATAATGCCAATAGCAGCCATGGTTTGAGTGTTAATCAGCGAGTTAACATGGTTAAGGTTATATTCGAGACGAATCGCACCCAAGACTTCACCTTCTGGTGCCATATGACAGGCGACACAATTGGTTCCTCGGTAATCTTCACTCGACTTCATTGGCAGAGCAATAACCAAGCCTTTGCCCCAATCAGCAGAAAAAGGTTCGATAACGGTTTCGCCCGCTAGCGCTCGTTTATCAATATCGTCAACCGGTGTTTGGTTGTCATTACCTGGGCCATATAACTTGCTGACAGCGTCGGCGCGTAAAACACGAACGTCTTCAATGCCTTCTTGAGCCAGTGCTTTCTGACGAAGGGTCTCTTTTTGTGCCATGGTGCCGGTGAGCATCATCATATTGAGGCTATCGAAGTAGTTACTTGCTTTGTCGTGAAGCTGCTCACTTAACACTGAGTTTACAAGTTGCTTTTGTTGCGAATATTGGAAATAGGTCGATATTGCCAGCAAAAAGGTGAACACGATGGCGAGGGCCACTAGGATTTTAAAGGTGATTGTTGAGCGCATAAGGTGTTTGTTTTTATTAATTATAATGACGCAAATACTGTACTAGTAAGAATTCCTACCACCTATGGGGTATAACGAATTGTGTGACCACACTCCGGTTGTGGTTATGTTTCTGTGATGTAGCGAGTTTGTGTCGTGTCTGATGTTGAAATGGAACGCGCTTCAAGCTCCTCGCTGTTCTTAAAACAGACTGTTGTTTTGGGAAAATTGAAGTGCAGCATCGAGTTTTGATTGTGCTGATAATTAGAAAAGCCTAGGTTGTTAATTAGCTCGATGTATTTGTCCGCTTGTCTTTTATCAATAAAGACTATTGTTTTAGACGACTTAGTGGTCGATTTATATCCAAATGGTTGTTCTGTTCAATTTAATAGCAAAAATTGTGGTTATAGCGTTGTGTTTCGAGGCTCATTCGATAAGATGAAAAGACCTCTATGATAGAGGTAGGGCAGCAACGGATACGCTGCTTCAAATACTATGGAATGTGACTTATTGGACACATACATGAAATTCAAGATTACATCACCGATTATTGAACCTACGGAAGGTTCACCACATCAGTTAATGCTTACTCACGCTTCTCGTTTTACCTCTTTTAAGACAAGCTCCCCTTTGAACGCCCTGTTCGACAACGTCTCTGCACGCTTCTTTACCGCTTATCGCTCCTATTGTTATTCGTTTTATAACTTTATTTCTATCTGAACTCCTTTGTCATCCGCTCGATGAACGAAGACTCACATCTATAAAAACTAAACAAATAAGTTAAAAACAATGAATATTAAAATGATGGGTAGCTCCCTAATTATCGCTGGTACCGCTCTCGGTGCTGGTATGCTTGCGATCCCAATGGTATTAGCTCAATTCGGATTGCTTTACGGCACACTGCTTATGGTACTGATCTGCTTCGGTACGACTTACGCAGCATTACTACTTCTAGAAGCGACCATCAAAGCGGGTGGCGGTCTAGGATTAAACTCTATTGCCCGAAAAACCTTGGGTAAACAAGGTCAGTTGCTTACCAACGGCTTGCTATACGCGTTGTTGATTTGCCTATTAATGGCTTACATTCTGGGCGCAGGTGACTTGCTGAGTAAGTTACTGTCTAACTTTGGCGTCGAAATTACCGCGACTACCAGCCAAACCGTGTTTACCTTGCTTGCTGGCGCAGTAGTCGCAAGTGGTACTGGTGTGATTGATAAGCTCAATCGAGCATTGTTCTTCGTGATGCTTGCTAGTTTGTTTGCAACCATGGCCTTCTTAGCGCCGAGCATGACTCAAGAAAACTTGATGCAGGTAACCAGCCATGACCACGTTGACCTAATCAAAACCAGTGCCATCCTGTTTACGAGCTTTGGCTTTATGGTGGTGATTCCAACCTTGGTTTCTTACAACCACGAAGCGACAGACAAACAGCTGCGTAACATGGTGATCATCGGTT
The DNA here is from genome assembly GCF_041471965.1 of Vibrio sp. 10N.261.51.A3. NCBI lineage: Bacteria > Pseudomonadati > Pseudomonadota > Gammaproteobacteria > Vibrionales > Vibrionaceae > Vibrio > Vibrio sp. 10N.261.51.A3. Next base: position 58,460 of record NZ_JBFRPK010000060.1, on the reverse strand, counting down.
CTCTGATCCCATTAGTGTGTTACTTGTGCTGGTTGTTTGCGGTAGTGGGCAACTTGAGTGAAGAGCAATTCAGAAGCTTTGAGAACGTATCAGATTTGATAGCGGCGTTTGAGGCTCAGTCTCCTTGGGTGGGTAACGTTCTGTCTACCTTCACGGGCTTGGCGTTGTTGACCTCTTTCTTTGGTGTGGCGATGGCGTTGTTCAACCAGAACAAAGACATGTTCAACCAAAATACAGCGGTAACGTACTGCATTAGCTTTATCTTGCCGTTGGCTGGTTCATTGCTTGCGGCAGACAAGTTCCTACAAGTACTGAATTACGCAGGTATCATCTTGGTGTTCCTAGCGGTGTTTGTTCCTCTGGTTATGGTCCACAAACAGCGTTTCATGAAAGTTGCTGATGACCGATACCGAGCAGAAGGTGGCAGCGCAATGATGTTGTTCTCACTGCTGTTTGGTTGCTTCCTGCTTATCTCACAAGTGATCTAGTTCTTTGGTCCATTATCTAAGATGCGAATCGAGCATCTTAGATATAAGTGGCCGGAATTCAGATACAAAAAAGGAACGCATCGGCGTTCCTTTTTATTATCTGCTGATTAAAAACAGATTGATTCAAAGGCTATCAACAAACAACCTTAACAGCCAAACCACCTTGAGAAGTCTCACGGTATTTAGCGTTCATGTCTTTACCTGTTTCTAGCATTGTTTCGATAACTTTATCTAGAGAAACAGTAGGAGCAGAAGAACGACGAAGTGCCATACGAGTCGAGTTGATTGCTTTAACTGCAGCAATACCGTTACGCTCGATACATGGTACTTGTACTTGGCCAGCAACTGGGTCACATGTTAGACCTAGGTTGTGCTCCATGCCGATTTCTGCAGCCATACATACTTGCTCAGGGCTACCACCCATAAGCTCAGCAAGACCAGCAGCAGCCATAGAACATGCCACACCAACTTCACCCTGACAGCCAACTTCAGCACCAGAGATAGAAGCGTTACGCTTGTAAAGACCACCGATCGCGCCAGACGCTGCGAAGTAACGGATGTAATCTTTCTCTGTCACTGTTTGGATGAATTTATCGTAGTAAGCCAATACAGCAGGGATGATGCCACATGCGCCGTTTGTTGGTGCCGTTACTACACGGCCGCCAGCTGCATTTTCTTCGTTTACTGCGAAAGCAAACATGTTTACCCAGTCAACAACCGACATTGGATCATTGGTTGTTTTTTCTGAAGTCATTAGCTGTTGGCGAAGTGCTGCTGCACGACGAGGTACACGTAGTGGACCAGGCAGGATACCTTCAGTATTCATACCGCGATCCATACACTCACGCATCGTTTTCCAGATGTTAGCGAAGTAAGTGCGAGACTCTTCGTCTGAGTGGAATGCTGCTTGGTTTTTCATAACCAGTGTACTGATAGAAAGACCGCTTTCCTTACACTGATTAACCAGCTCTTCAGCTGTTGTGAATTCGTAAGGTGCTTTGATTGGGTTTTCTTCTTCTTTGCCGAAGTTCTCTTCGTCAACGATGAAACCGCCACCAATTGAGTAGTACGTTTTTGAGTATGCAACTTCGTCACCAACCCATGCATGAATGCTCATGCCGTTCTCGTGTAGAGAAAGGTTGCTAGTGTGGAAGTTCATACCGCCATCGCGTGGGAACGATACTGTATGACAGTGCATGCCAACAGGAAGGCGCTCAGTTTCTTCTACGCGAGCAATGAAGCCAGCAATAGAATCGATATCAACACGCTCAGGAGTATTGCCAGCAAGACCCATGATGATTGCGATATCTGTGTGGTGACCTTTCCCTGTCAGTGATAGCGATCCATATACGTCCACGGTGATTTTAGTGATGTCGCGCAATTTTCCCATTGAACGTAGGTCATCAATAAATTCTTTACCCGCTTTCATTGGCCCAACTGTGTGTGAGCTCGATGGACCAACACCGATTTTATAGATATCAAATACACTAATCATAGCGATTACCTCAAAAAGAGAGCCTCTCAAGGGGAGTAGGGAGGCTCATTTATTATCATTATATTTTTTGTCTAATCTCGTGATATAAGATGGATGCCATCTTATAAAAAGGGCTTGAGATTAAAGAGCGCCGTAGATTACAGAGCTAATAGCCGCTAGACCACATAAAGCTGTAAAGATTTGTACAGGTGCTGAAGTTTTGTACTTAGCCATTGCTGGTACTTTCTGCATCGCGAATACAGGCATTAGGAACAGGATAGCTGCAATCATTGGAGCACCCATTGTTTCAATCATACCTAGGATACTTGGGTTAACTACCGCAACAATCCAAGTAGTAACAACGATGAACGCTAGAGATGCTTTTTCGATAGTGCTTACTGAAGAACCAGAGCGAGACTTGATTAGACCAACAAGACCTTCGTGAGCACCTAGGAAGTGACCGAAGTAGCTAGAAGTAATCGCTGCGAATGCTACAAGAGGACCCATGTAAGAGATAAGTGGAGACTCGTGAACGTTAGCTAGGTAAGAAAGAACAGAGATGTTCTGTGCTTGCGCTGTTGCTAGTTGCTCTGGAGATAGAGAAAGAACTACAGAGAATACGAAGAACATTACAAAACCCATCAGCATCATTGCTGCGCCGCCAGTGATCGCGTCAGTTTTCTTAACTGCGTTTTCACCGTATACACGACGTTGCTCTTTAGAGAACTGTGAAATGATTGGGCTGTGGTTGAAAGAGAACACGATGATTGGAATTGCAAGCCAGATAACAGAAGGCATTGTTGACCATTCAGGTGTTACTTCCATCATTGAAGTGTTCCAATCCGGAACTAGGTAGAAAGACAGTGCTAGTAGGATGAATACTAGTGGGTAAACCATTGCTGAAGTCGCTTTCAGCATCAGATCTTTACCGAATACAACACCTGTAGTCATAGCAAGGATAAGTGCACCAGAAAGAAGAGGACGAGGAATAGATTCCATACCCATTTGGTTTACTAGGAAAGAATCAACAGTGTTTGTGATACCAACACCGTAAATCAGAACGATTGGGTAGATAGCGAAAAAGTAAGCGAAAGTAATAAGGTTTGCGCCAGTCTTACCGAAGTGTTCTTCTACTGTATCTGTAATGTCAGCTTCAGGGTTTTTAGCAGACAGTACGAAACGAGCTAGAGATTTGTGTGCGAACCAAGTCATTGGTGCCGCAATTAGAGCTAGGATAACTAATGGCCAAAAACCACCCGCACCAGCTTTGATTGGAAGGAATAGTACGCCAGCACCAACTGCTGTACCGAATAGTGATAAACACCAGGTAAAATCTTTATAGTTAAACTTGCTTGAATCTTTAACGGCATTTGCCGAAGAAGTTGTTGTGTTCATGTTAAATTACTCATTTTTTGGGAACAGGAAATAAGTCGGGGCTAATTCTGCAGAATTTTCTTCTGCAAAAAATAGATCTAAATCATGTAATGAAACGGCGTGTCACATGATATGCGAAAAACGAATTTTTGATCACGAAAATAGCGTGCTACATGTGATTTATGTTTATGCATGGTATTAGTTTTATTTATGCGAAAGGCGGGGTTGTATAGATTTATACCAGGGAAACGTTTGCGTAAAATTGCATTAATAAATCTGTTCCATAGAAAGTCTGGATTTTGTTAACAGAGATTAAACAAAACGTAGTTGCTATGTGATTCATTGCAGTACGTGTTGCTGCAGCGATTGGATAATTTGCGCCGTAACGCCCCAAATTAGGTGCTCTTGGAAAGGCATCGCAAAAACCCGATGCTTGATTTGTTTAAAGTTAACAGTGTGGCTGTGTAACTTGGCTTGGTCTAAAACATAGCTAGCGGGTACCTCAAAAATTGAGGCAACTTCGTTCTCATCAATGATGGCTTCATAGTCAGGATCGACCATGGCAATAATCGGCGTCACAGAAAATTTACTAATAGTACTCAATGCTGGTAATTGCCCAATAATTTTAACTTGATCCGATCGAATTCCCACCTCCTCATGGAGCTCTCTGAGTGCAGTGAATTGCATAGAAGGGTCAGAAAGTTCGTGTTTACCACCAGGAAAGCTGACTTGGCCGGGGTGATGCTTTAAATGAGCCGCTCTTTTAGTAAAAATGACATGTAAACCATCTTCTCTTTCAACTAAACCTACCACCACTGCCGCTTTACGTAATTGCTCGCCACTGATGTGCGAAACACGCTCTACTGACTCAGGATGATAGCCAACGGTAGGGTTAAGTTGGAATTGCTGAAGGAAGTTTTCTTTATTCATATCAAGCCAATATATTGATTATTATGATTTTAAGTATAGACATAACCGTGGGTTGATTACCAATATCGAGTTTTTCTTCATTCACTTTCCCTCTTTTAGTTATCAATTGGGCGTCATGAGAGGCTGTTTACCGATGAATCTCCTCAAAATGACGATTTTTGCTATATTCAATATGTGCATACAGGCGAGTAAGCGTTACCCATGTCATAAAATTGGGTGACGAAACGTAGATTTTTTGTTTAAGAATTTGATAACAATAACTTAGTGGACCATTCTAAAAAGAAATAGAAGAAAAGGTATGAGATGAAAGGAATCATATTCACCGAATTTTTAGAGCTTGTTGAAGACAAGTTTGGGCTAGAGCTTTTGGAAGAAGTTCTAGAAATGTCAGAAGATGAAGGAATCTATACGTCGGTCGGCAGTTACGACCACAAAGACCTTGTCAGGTTGATTATCAACTTGAGTAAGAAAACCGATATTGATGCGGCAAGCTTGCAACGCGTGTTTGGGCAGTCTGTATTTAAGAACTTACTGGCCTCATTACCGAATAAAGCGAGCCTTGCTCACAGCAATACCACCTTTCAATTTATTCAGCACGTAGAGCGTTACATTCATGTTGAAGTGAAGAAGCTCTATCCGGATGCTGAGCCACCTGAATTCAGTTTTATCACCACGACCGAAGCACAACTTGTTTTTGACTACAAAAGCGCAAGGTGTATGTCTCATGTTTGCTTAGGGCTTATTGAAGGATGTGCTGAATACCACGGTGAATCTATCGCGGTGGAGATGACGCCACAAAATGATGACCAAAGCGTGGTTAGGTTTAATCTCAAAGTAGAAAAGTAATATGGATCTGGCATCTGCCCTAGAGAAGAAGCTTAAGCGTCAAATCGCGGCAAGGAAAGCGGCTGAAGGATTGTTGGAACAGAAGAGCCTCGAACTGTTCGAGGCTAACCAACAGCTTGAGCTTGCTTTGCGTCAGTTAGAAAAGCGCTCCAACGCGAATATACGCCGCATTGAATTCCAAGAACAAATCGACAACCTGTTGATTGATTTTGGGCGCGCGTTTCTAAGAAATGATCTCGATGATGTCATGCTATCTGAACTAACGACCAACGTGACTAACAGTTACTTAATCGAAGCCAGTCGTTTGATTCTACCTCCCAAGCTCATCCCTCAGTTACAGACCTATGATTATGGCGATGAGACTGTCGAGGTGTTAGAGCAAGACATTCAAGAACCTCATTGGCAAGACAACCTACTGACCGTGCCCTTAGAGGTTGAAAAAGTCATAGTTGGTGCGTTAATCGTCAGAGTCAGGTTGTTAGACCAAGACTACGAGTTTATCCAAAGCCAACTGTTGTTGGTCACGGACCTTATCTGCAGTGCCTTAACCCATCAACTAGCAATCAACCGAAATATTGAATCACGTAAACGAGCGGAAGAGTCCGAAAGGGCAACGCGTGACTTTGTGGCCATGATTAATCATGAGTTAAGAACTCCACTTAATGGCTTACTAGGCAGTGCCGAGTTGATCAGTGATACCGAACTGAATAGCTCTCAGCGTGAGATAGTGAACAACCTGAGCCAATCTGGAGAGTTTCTCCGAACCATCATTAATGATCTATTGGATTACAGCAAAATTAACGCAGGGATGTTAGAGCTTATTCCAAAGAAATTTGCCCTACGTGATTTGAGAAACACGATTGAAAGCATCTTCGTCAATCGAGCAATTGAGAAGCAGCTCGAATTCAATATCAGTGTTACGTCAAACGTTCCCTCCCATTTCCAAGGCGATTTAGAGCGCATCACACAACTGTTTGTGAACTTAATAGGTAATGCGATTAAATTTACAGAAGAAGGGCATGTGAATGTTGATATTGAGTGGGACAAAAACCAATTTGTTTTCTCTGTAGAAGATACCGGAGTCGGAATCGCTGAATCGGCGCATAAGACGCTGTTTGAACCTTTTACGCAGGCAGATAACTCAAGTAGTCGGAACTATGAGGGCACCGGGCTTGGGTTAGCGATTTGTCGCAAACTGGTGGCTCTGATGAATGGTGATATTGGGGTGACCAGTGTCGTTGGTTCAGGCACGACGTTTACCATCTCGATTCCTCTTCAAGTTGTCGATGTTCCGGCAGAGAGTGATAATGTCGCCAAGGGCTTTGAGTATGAGGCGGAATTGTCACTACTTAAAGTGCTGGTGGTTGATGATATTAAGATGAACCAGATCATCATCCAACAGATGCTCCGTAAACATGAGATTGAACCAGCTATTGCAAGTAATGGTGTCGAAGGGTTTGAGCTCGCGTCAGACAACGAATACGACATTGTATTCATGGATTGCAGAATGCCTGTTATGGACGGGTTTGAAGCAACAGAGAAGCTAAGAGAGAAGGGTTACGTTAAATCTATTGTGGCACTGACCGCCGGAACGACATTGGAAGAACGCGAACGTTGTATTCAGTGTGGAATGGATGACATTTTGAGTAAGCCTTACACCGCCAACGATCTGAAAGAGATGCTCAAGAAGTGGGGTGTCTCAGCGGTGAAGGTCGCTTAAACACGCGAATAAAGCGTTGTGAGTTATGTACTCTAACTTACAGACTAAAAAACCGAAGTGATCTTACGATCCTTCGGTTTCTTTTTATATCGAACTTTTGCTAGCCGTTAAGCTACGGAACTCGTCATTAAGTCGCGGAACTCGCAGTTAATGACACTAGGTTTAGCAATCTTCAAGTACCGGTAGAATTCGACTCAGCTTATCCAGTGTTTCTTGGTATTCAGAAGCACAATCACTATCAAATACCACACCACCGCCAGCCCAAGCATAAAGCGTGTTGTTCTCGGCGACTAATGTACGAATGGTAATACTGGTATCCATTCTGCCATTTCGGCTGATGTAGCCAATACTGCCGCAGTACGCTGAACGTCGATGCGGTTCTAACTCTTCAATGATCTGCATCGCGCGAACTTTTGGTGCGCCAGTAATCGATCCTCCAGGGAAACAGGCTCTCAGAAGGTCAGTTGCAGAGTATTGGTCATCAAGGTCCGCTCGTATCGTGCTCACTAAGTGGTGCACGGCAGGGAAGCTTTCAATATCGAAGAGCTTTGGTACATGCACTGTGCCCGGTTTTGCTACTCGGCCAATGTCATTACGAAGTAGGTCAACGATCATCAAGTTTTCCGCCTGATCTTTATCGGCGCTTGCTAGGTCTTGCGCGTTGGCATTATCAATCATCGGGTCCTCAGAACGAGGTCGTGTGCCTTTGATTGGCTTGGTTTCAATGACGTTGTCTTTGAGTTCTAAGAAACGCTCTGGCGAAACACTGATGATTGCGCAGTCGGCCAAACGGATAAAACCCGAAAAGGGCGCTGAGTTGTACTGTTCTAACTTGTCATAAGCCAGCCATTCACTACCTTGGTATTGGGCATTGAAGCGCTGAGCTAAGTTAATCTGATAGCAGTCCCCGGATAACAGGTACTCTTGAACACTATCGAACTTAGTGGCGTAGCTCTCTTCGCTCATATTGGATTGCCACGGTGTGGTTAACCCAAAGGGCGCATGTGATAGGTGTGATTGAGCCATCTGCTGCATTAGCCAATCATGATGTTCATCGATATTGCTACCGACAATACACGCCGTTTTCAATTGGTGGTCAACGATAACAGCCCATTCATACAAGCCAACTGCCATGTCAGGTGCTTCAATATCACGCTTTGCGAGTGATGGAAGTGTCTCGACTCTGCGCCCTAAATCATAGCTAAAATAGCCTAAAGCGCCGCCAACGAATGGCAACTGAGTGTGCTCTTTAGTCGCAGGCAATAATTGTTGCTGATATTGGTCGAGTAGTTCGAAAGGATCAGAGTCTGAAACCTCGCACGTCTCATTAACATTAACGGTCGTTTCTGCACCGATTGTCTCGAAGGTGGCGATGGGTTGAGCAACTAAAATATCGTATCGACTATCAACGTGGCTTTCTGAAGCGGAGCGTAATAGCATTGCCCACGGCAGGTTTTCAATATGGGAAAACAGCTGTTTAGCTAAAGTTGATTGATATTCAAGCGGCTTGATTTGGATAGAGCGAAATTCGTTGTTATTCATTTGTTTAATTTGTGACAAAGAGTTCGATCACTGCATGGCGTGTGAGAGGAAGCAAGAGTATCATAAATTGAAAATAAAATGGGTTCTTGATTAGAACGGAGTAATCCAAGTGGTTTAGTTTAAAGCTATGCAAGCGATTGCTAAAGCAACTAAATACAGCTCAACACAATAAAAAGCTAAACCACCTAATTCGATTTGGCACATATAGTCAAACTGTGAACCCACATGGAACCAGAACAATAAAGAGGCATGCAATGACGGTTATTCGTAAGCAAGATGTGATCAGCAGTGTCGCTGACGCACTTCAGTACATTTCTTATTATCACCCTTTAGACTTTGTCCAAGCCCTAGAAAAAGCGTACGAGAAAGAAGAGAGCCAAGCAGCTAAAGATGCTATTGCTCAGATTCTTATCAACTCGCGCATGTCTGCGGAAGGCCATCGTCCAATTTGTCAGGATACGGGTATTGTTACTTGTTTCGTGAACATCGGTATGGATGTTAGGTGGGAAACGGATCAAACAGTACAACAGATGGTTGATGAAGGCGTTCGTCAAGCTTACAACAACCCAGATAACCCATTGCGTGCATCTGTCCTAATGGACCCTGCAGGTAAGCGTATTAATACCAAAGACAACACACCAGCGGTTGTCCACATTAATATGGTTCCAGGCAACAAAGTTGAAATTCAAATCGCGGCTAAGGGCGGCGGTTCTGAGAACAAAACCAAGATGGTTATGCTGAACCCTTCTGATGATATCGCAGAATGGGTAGAGAAGACGCTGCCAACAATGGGTGCAGGCTGGTGTCCACCGGGTATGCTAGGTATAGGCATCGGCGGTACGGCTGAGAAAGCAGCTGTGCTAGCGAAAGAATCTTTGATGGAACACATCGATATTCAAGAGCTTATCGAAAAAGGTCCTGAGAACGCAGAAGAAGAGCTTCGTTTAGACATCTTCAACCGTGTAAACAAGCTTGGCATTGGTGCACAAGGTCTTGGCGGTCTCACTACTGTGGTTGATGTAAAAATCAAAACAGCACCAACTCATGCTGCTTCTAAGCCTGTATGTTTGATCCCGAACTGTGCAGCAACGCGTCACGTTCACTTCACACTAGATGGCAGCGGCCCAGCAGAGCTAACGCCACCTAAGTTAGAAGAGTGGCCAGACATCACTTGGGAAGCGGGCGCAAATACACGTCGTGTTAACCTTGATGAAGTGACTAAAGAAGACGTACAAGAGTGGAAGACCGGCGAAACGGTTCTTCTGTCAGGTAAGATCTTAACCGGTCGTGATGCTGCTCATAAACGTATTCAAGGCATGCTAGAAAGCGGCGAAGGCTTACCAGCCGGCGTTGATTTCAAAGGCAAGTTCATTTACTACGTGGGTCCTGTTGATGCTGTAGGTGATGAAGCGGTAGGTCCTGCGGGCCCAACAACTTCAACACGTATGGATAAGTTCACTGACATGATGCTGAACGAAACTGGCATTATGGGCATGATCGGTAAAGCGGAACGTGGCCCTGCAACGGTTGAATCAATCAAAGAGCACAAAGCGGTTTACCTAATGGCGGTTGGTGGTGCAGCTTATTTAGTCGCAAAAGCAATTAAAAAAGCACGCGTTGTTGCGTTTGAAGATCTCGGTATGGAAGCGATTTACGAGTTTGAAGTTGAAGATATGCCTGTAACGGTAGCGGTTGACTCTAACGGCGTGAACGCACACCAGATCGGCCCTGACACGTGGAAAGTGAAGATTGCTGAAGCTGAGAAAGCGTAATTAATCGACGCCAAAAAATCGTAATTGTCGCTAACTTCAGCGTTTGAATTGCAATTTTTGACAGAAAGTTAAAGACAAAAGTGCAGCATTATCTGCACTTTTGTCTTATTATCAATGATATAGTGATAAACACATAGTTTGATATAAGAACATAGGAGAGAGGAATGCCTCGTTTTATTCAGATCCTACAGATTATCTTGGCAGTGGTGATTGGTGCTTTTGTTGGCTACGACCTGATCTTGAAAGGGATCAGTATCTTTGATAATAAATACGTGACGATTACTTGTGCGCTTTGGCTAATTGCAGAGATTGCACTGTTTGTTATCTACAAGTTGATTGAAGACGATTAGACGTCGGATATCGTGCAAAAATTCTAAAGCCCCTGATTATGAATGTAGTCAGGGGCTTTTATTCATCTAGCATTAAGAATGTGTATTGCATACTCATCAACATAAGCAAAAGCATACAAACTATCCCAACGGGGAAAGAACATAGGCTTGCCTTTCTATTATCATAACCAGCTAGCCTAACTATCACGGAGTCGTTCTAATGAAACACCTAACTCAAGAAATGAGTGACTTTATAAGCAGAGGAACGGATTCTCATATTCGAGTAGCGGTCACGGGGCTCTCTCGTGCGGGTAAGACAGCATTCATTACTTCGCTGGTTAATCAGCTTCTTCATACGTCTACCCACAAAAACTTGCCACTGCTTGCATCGGCGAGAGATGGAAGAATTATTGGCGCAAAGCGCATCCCGCAACACAACATGATGATTCCACGCTTCTCTTATGATGAAGCGATGGAGTCGTTGAATGCACAGCCACCAGAATGGCCGGTACCAACGCGTGATGTCAGTGAGATTCGTCTAGCAATCAAATATAAGCCTGCGAAGGGCGCGAAAAAGCTACTGAGTAAAAACAGCACCCTTTATCTCGATATTGTCGATTATCCAGGTGAATGGCTGCTTGATTTGCCGTTACTGGATATGGACTTCGATACCTGGAGCCAATCTCAGTTTGCCGCATTGAAAGGCGACAGAGAAACTTACTCGCAACAGTGGAACGCCATGCGTGGTGATATCGATTTGCTAGCAGAAGCGGACGAAAAGAAACTGGTCGCGATTGCCGATAGCTACACTCAGTACCTTCATACTTGTAAAAGTAACGGGCTGCATTGGGTACAACCGGGTCGATTCGTATTACCCGGTGAGCTTGAAGGCGCGCCTGTGTTGCAATTCTTCCCGTGCATCGCACCCGAGGGTAAGTTCTCAAAAACAAGTAACTATGCGGTACTTAAAGCGCGTTATGAAGAGTATCAACAGAAGGTCGTCAAAGCGTTCTACAAGAATCACTTCGCGACGTTCGACAGACAAATCGTGCTAGTGGATTGCTTACAGCCACTTAATGCGGGCTATGACTCTTTCATGGACATGCGTGGCGCGTTAGAACAGTTACTTAAGAGCTTTAAGTACGGTCGAAGCAATATCTTAAGACGTTTATTCGCGCCGAAGATCGACAAGATCTTGTTTGCAGCCACCAAGGCTGACCACGTGACACCGGATCAACATCCGAACTTGGTATCGCTGTTACAACAGATGGTACATCCGGCTTGGCAGCAGGCGGCGTTTGAACACATCGACATGAGTTGTATGAGTATCGCGTCTATTCAAGCGACCAGCGCGGGCTATATCTCGTCGGGCTCAGACAATGTTCCGGCGTTGCAAGGTGTGACTTTGGATAATGTTCCTCAAACCATGTATCCGGGAGAGGTGCCGCGTAAGTTGCCCAATAAACAGTATTGGGAAACCAACCAGTTTGATTTCACGAGCTTTAGACCGATGGAGCAACACTCCGATGAGCCTTGCCAACATCTAAGAGTCGACAAGGTTTTAGAGTATCTCATTGGCGACAAGTTGAAGTAATTGAGGCAATCAAAATGAGTGAATTAAAAACAAAGCAGGTCTTTAATGAACCGTTGAAGACCTCTTTTGATGAGCAAGACAAGACCGACGTTGGCCCGGATTTAGGTGCTCAACAACTGTTCACAGAGCAAGAGAAATTTGTCCCTGTCGCACCGCAAGTGGAAGCCGAACTTGATGGTGAAGCTGAGCAGCAATTGGAACAAGTGATTCGACCGAGCAAAAAGAAGAAGTGGTTTGGAACGGGTTTATTGGTCGCTTTTTCTGGCCTAGTTGGATGGCAAGCAATTGAATCGGTCATTACCGCAATTCAAACTGCTGATTGGCTTGCGTTAGGTTGGGCAGGCTTTATTGCTGCCATTGCTTCATTGGGTTTAGGCGCAATAGGCAAAGAGCTGTGGAAACTGCGTTCACTTAAAGATCACTTTAGTGTGCAAGAGCAGAGTGAAGAGCTACTCCAAAGTCAAAGTGTCGGCAAGGGCAAAGCGTTCTGTGAAAACATCGCCAAGCAAGGCGGCATTATCGCTGAGTCTCCTTCGTACGATAAGTGGCGAAACAGCATTAACCCTGCGCACAGCGATGCAGAAGTGTTGGATATGTACGATGCGTTAGTCGTGAGTCAACAAGACAAAGTAGCGACTCAAATCGTCACTAAGTTTTCGACCGAATCGGCGGCTTTGGTCGCGGTGAGTCCATTGGCGGCGGCTGATATGTTGTTGGTGGCTTGGCGAAATTTCACCATGATAGACAAGCTTGCTGATGTGTATGGCATTGAGCTTGGCTACTGGTCTCGCATTAAGCTATTTAAACTGGTGTTAATCAACATGGCCGCTGCAGGAGCAAGTGAGCTCGCGATTGATGCAAGTATGGATCTCGTCTCGATGGATCTTGCAGGCAAAGTCTCAGCTCGAGCAGGGCAGGGGCTAGGTGTTGGTATTCTTACTGCAAGACTGGGTCTAAAAGCCATGACATTGCTTCGACCTATGCCTTGGCATAACGAGAGAAAAGTAAAACTGGCAGACCTCCGCAAAGCTGTCCTATCTGAAATAAAGCGTATCACTCTCAAATAAAGCATTTAAAGCTCAATAGTTTGAGAAGAAGAGTAAACATATGTTTACTCTTCTTCTTGACTGAACTCAGAGCTTAATCCACACTACTGTCAACTTATCCTGACACCTATAATAGGACTATTTGTGCGTCTTGAAGTATTGTGTGAAGACAGACTCGGCTTAACACGTGAGTTGCTCGATATCTTGGCCTCAAAAAGCATTGATTTAAGAGGAATCGAAATTGATGTTAAAGGTATTATTTACCTAAACTGCCCTGATATCGATTTTGATGCTTTTAGTGAACTTATGGCTGAAATTCGCCGAATTTCAGGTGTGAAGGATGTACGTAAAATCCAATTTATGCCAAGCGAAAGGCATAACACAGAGCTGATTGCTCTGCTGGCAAACCTACCTGATCCTGTTATTGCGATTGACCTTAAAGGCTCAGTCGATATGGCTAACCACGCTGCATTGAACCTTTTTAATAAGCAAGAAGACGCAGTCATCGGTGAACCGCTCGCGACGTTTGTTCCTAGTTTTAACTTTGCTCGTTGGATCGAAGGCGATGTAACGCGCCATCGTGAAGTTGTCGTGTTGGATGGCTTAGATTTCTCTATTGAGATCCTGCCGATTTACCTTGGTGGTGATGTCAACGAAGCGGTACTGGCAAGCGCAGTAATGACGATTCGTTCTTGTAATCAAGAGATGAACTCGCCAGATTCAATCCCAGAACAGAACAACCTGGGTTTTGAACACTTTGTTGGTGTCTCTAATCGCCATAAAGCCTTGATCAGCCAAGCTAAGAAATTGGCTATGCTGGATCAGCCTCTATTAATTGAAGGCGATACAGGTACGGGTAAAGAGATGCTGGCGAAAGCGTGTCATAACCGTTCAAATCGATCGTCTTTCCCATTCTTGATTCTAAGCTGTGCATCGATGCCTGATGACGTAGCGGAAACGGAATTGTTTGGTCATGCGCCGGGTTCATTCAACCATGAGCAAGGTCATAAAGGCATTTTCGAGCAAGCGAATGGCGGTACGGTATTTTTAGATGAAATTGGCGAGATGAGCCCGCATCTTCAAATCAAGCTGCTGCGTTTCCTACAAGATGGTTCATTCCGTCGTGTTGGTGAAGAAGAAGAGATGCACGCGGATGTTCGTATTATTGCATCAACGCGCCACCGTCTTTCTGAATTAGCCGACTCGGGTTCGTTCCGTGAAGATTTGTTTTACCGCTTGAATGTACTGACTCTGTCTATCCCTGCATTGCGTGAACGCTCAAACGACGTAGCGCCACTGTTGGAACTGTTCGTTGCAAAGTACGCGCAGCAGTTAGGTATGTTAAAACCAAAACTGACTCAAGAGCTGATCGACCAGCTTGGTAATTACCAATGGCCGGGCAACATTCGCCAGTTAGACAACATGGTTCTACGTGCACTAACAGAGCTAGATTCAGACACACTAACGGTTGAGCAATTCCATTTGCCACAGCTTGAAACAATGACGGCTGGAATGGCGAACCTGAGCTTAGACGGCTCGCTCGATGAAATCATGAAAGACTATGAATCTCAGATTCTAGAGAAGCTTTATCAGTCTTTCCCATCAAGCCGTAAGCTAGCAAAACGTTTGAATGTATCTCATACCTCAATTGCGAATAAGCTTCGTGATTACGGTATCAGAAAGAACTGATCGAATAAGAACAAGATTATGGAAGATTTGAGTACACCAGAGCGCATTTATAAGCATGATGGTAATCTGATTCTACGCACGGCTGAAATCGATGATGCTGGCATGATCAGCGAGTACTTTCAGGTTAACAGAGAGTATCTGAAACCTTGGGAACCGATTCGCGAAGACGCGTTCTTTGATAGAGCGAGTTGGGCGCAGCGACTGATCAAGTTAAACGAGCTTCATAAAATGGGGCTAGGCTATTACTGTTTACTGATTAACGCTGACTCTAATGAAATGTTAGGCACCATATCGTTCAGTAATTTGTCTCGTTTCCCGTTCTACGCTTGTAATGTCGGTTACTCATTGGCGCAAAGTGCACAGGGCCACGGTTACATGCGCAGAGGTTTGAACATGGCCAAAGACTACATGTTTGATGTGCAGAACATGCACCGCTTAATGGCGGGCTACATGCCTCACAACGAACGCAGTGCTGGTGTATTAGAACATCTTGGTTTTGTCCGAGAAGGTTTTGCTAAAGACTACCTACAGATTAACGGTAAATGGGAAGACCATATACTGACGGCATTAGTTAACCCAAACTGGGAAGATAGACGCGCTGTATAGAGATCAATAGTCATTAGGCGTAAGTACCAATTAAGCGTAAATACAGATTTAGAGGCAGTGACGACATAGATAAAATGAAACCGTCACTGCATCAAAAAGAACAGATAGGCATGGTAAATCCATCAGCCTGAGAAGATATTTGAGGAATTTTGATGTCATACACAACTTTGGACGAATACCAAAGAAAATGGATTTTCACACACCAGTCAATGCCGCTGCCGGCAGAGGACTTGGAAAAGATTAAGCCAATGACACAGGCGAGAGCTTCTCAGTTCTGGAAAGAGAACGTGAGCCCTCAAAGCCCAGACGCAGAACGACTGAGCTCGCAAGACTGGCCAAGCAAAGCATCGAACTGGAATGAAGAGATCAGCTGGATGGCGCATTGGGAAGCGGATGAGCCTGAAATGCCAGAAGAGATTCTTAACTTTATTGATTGGCAAGATGACGTAACTGTTTATTTTTGTTATGAAAAGTACAATGTTCTTGAAACCAAATGGGCGATTTTCAAGAAGCATTGGAAGAACTTTTTGTTCTACGATGATGGCCCGATTTTAATCGGTCGTCGTCGTTCAGAAGCCCTTTGGTTTGCTACCAATGGCAAGGTGAAAATCGGTAACCGTGCTTAATCTCGGTGTGATTTAATCGAGTGAGTGTTGGTGTTTCGATCAACAGATAGAAAAACAAAAAGCGAGCATCGAGCTCGCTTTTTTTGTGCCTAATGATCTTCGAAGATCATGGGGAAAGACCCACTATTTGAGCCCAACTAAAGGTGACCATATCCACTCATTTAAAGCGAGTGAATTACGAAATTGAGATCGCTATCTCATTGGGTTAGTTGAAGTTTCATGGGGTTGAGCTATCTTTATATTACTGCCTTAGTGGAGGTGAAGTATTATGATTTGGGATACTCTCGAACGTGTAAATAAACTTCGCAAGGAAGCAATGGAGGATCCAGAGTTTTTGGATTCAGCAAAAATGCATGAGGAATGGCTTTTAAGCGAAACTCATAATCAATCGAACAAAGGAGCAAAAGAGAATAAACCGAAAAAACTATCTGACATTTATGAAAATACGGATTTTCCTATCAACCCAACTGGAACCAAACATTAACAATGATGAACTGCAACACGGCTAAGGCTCTTAACCAAAAAGCTATAAGTCGATTACACATACCAGCCTTAAGCCACCAATAAAAAAGCCACTTTCAACGAATCGAAAGTGGCTTTTTCTTTTCTTGCTAGCTTCTTTACCATTAGCAACGAAATCTAATCGTTTTCAAACCTAGTTATTGATTAGGCTTAATCCGCTTGGTAACGCATCACCAAACACACGCTTAGATTCACTCTCAGAAAGCTCAGTCACTTCACTCACTAGTGTTAACCATGAGTCAGGTACCTTGCTTTGCTTAAGCTTCTCAATCACTTGATTGCGATAGTCGTCAGAGATATCAAACTGACGGTCACCGGTTTTTCGACAAATCATCACCGCTGCGAAGGCGATCATCTGCTCTTTCTGCCAGTTCTGTTCAAGCAGTTTTGGTAACCACTGTTCAGCTTGCTCTCTAGGAATTACGCTGTGTTGGCTGCCATACAAAGGTGTTCTTGATGCTAATCGTCCTAGCGCCCACCAGTGAGCCTGTTCAAATTGGTTATGGTTGATCGCTTTGCTTAAGAACCAACTTGCCAGCAGCACTTTGTCTTCAACCTCAAGTTGCTCAAGTGACGCCGCTAAACGAACCATGGCTTCATAGCCATTGTCTTGTGCATCTTTGGCTGTCTTAGGGTTCTTCATTGCACCTGGGTGAAGGTATTTAGCGATGTCAGCCAAGATACTCTCTTGCTGCTCTTGGTTTAGCCCACCAGCGACACGACGCCAGAATACCCACCAGTCTGTCCAGCCTTGGTGGTTCTTGAACTGAATGTTTTGTTGGTAAAGGCCCCAAATTTGTTCGATACGCCATGAGTCAGTCGGATCGCCAAAGCCTGGACGCAGCGAGTAACCCGCCAAACGCAGCCAGTTCTTCTCGTGTGCTTCTGAACGACGGCGGCGTTTACGACCTAATGAGAAGGTATCAAACAGATGGCGAAGGGTCGTGAAATCCCATTCATCACGCTTACCGAGTCGCTTCTCAAGATCTTTCGATAGTGTTTTGATCTCTTTTGATTCAGCACTCTTCTTGTTGCCGCTGTACAGACGAGAAATCAATTCCTTACATTCATCCAGTCTTGGGTGAAGTTTAGCGGTATCAGACTCATCACCTTGCTTGTTTCTTACTTCAAACTCGAGCAACCAACGCTTAGAGTCATCTTCTATACTCACACACTCCATTTTCAATGTGCCGACTTCGGTTAACTGACAAGCGAGCAGTACTTCAACACGCTCTTTTTGGTTGGCTTGAAGTTCTGCAGTACCTGAGCCTTCCAGCGTAGAAATATACGGTGGGAGAGGGGAGAACAAGTCGGCATCCACATTGACCATCACACCGTTTTGAATGGCGGTGTCATGAGCAATTTGATCGTGTGTTGAAGTCAGAAGATTAAATCGTACTGGCTCACCTAAAGTCAGCGAGAAACGACGGCTGTTCAAGCGTATCTCTTGGCCTTCTTCGGTTCCTTTGGCAAGCAGACAAAGCGCTTTACCCATCTTGTTTTTCTCTTGCAGATGCAAGAAGTAAGAACGGGCAGCACCGCCACCGATTTTCAGCTGTGCACCGCGGCGTGCTTTACCAAAGGCAACCGCGCCAAGGGCAACAGACCAATCTGGATGAGGGTTATCAAGCACTGTGATAGGAGAACCGTTCCAGTTGCCCAGTAGCTGAGTAATTCGCTCTGTTACCAGTTCACTGTTAAACACACCACCATTGAGCAGCACGCCAACTGGAATTGCAGGTTTGGTGTCATCGAACTCAATAGAGTCTGAGTTTTCCAATGCGGCTTTAGACACTTGTTGGTGCGTTGCTAGGAATTCTGCAACGTGCTTACTCACCGCAGGGTCAGCCACGTAAGGCAGACCAAACTCAACCACAGCACTGCGGCGTTTGTCGGGTGTTTCAGTAAACTCAGAAAGCGGGAAGAAACCTTCCAATGCGATTTGATGGACTTCTTGTTTAGTTAAACCAATACTCTTAGTACCGCCAAGCAGTTTTGAACCGCTGCCCAGCATGGTGATCTTTACATCATCGGGCGCATTGGCAGAAAGCAGGCTCTCTTTTGCGGCGCGAGTCTGTTGAATCAGTTTGGTTAGGCTAGAGGCATTCAGCTTTTTGTTTTGATTGAAGCGTTGCTCTGCAAGGTGGGCAAGGGCTAAATCGAGGTTATCACCACCAAGCATCAAGTGTTCACCAACACCAATACGGTCGAGTGCGAGCTCGTTATTACCGTCGCTGTTCGCATCGAATTTGGCTTCAATTAAGCTTAAATCGGTGGTACCACCTCCAACATCACACACTAGAATCAGTGGGATTTGTTGAAGTTCATCTGCTGCGGTTTGTTGGTGACGGGCATACCAGTCATAACAAACGGCTTGCGGCTCTTCGAGTAATAGAATCTTACCTAAGCCCGCCAGTTCTGCGGCTTCGAGTGTTAGCTTACGTGCTGTCTCATCGAAGGAAGCAGGAACGGTAACCACAACATCTTGGTCTTCAAGCTTGTTGCTCGGGTTACGGTAGTTCCATGCTTGGCGAATGTGGTTGAGGTAGCTTGCACTCGCCACAACTGGCGAGACTTTATCGACATCTGCTGCGCCTGCCCAAGGCAGAATGTCGGAGTTACGATCCACCGCTTGGTGTGACAGCCAACTCTTAGCACTCGATACTTGGCGGCCTTCAACCTTAGCGCCTAATTCACGTGCCCATTCACCGACGATAACGTTCTTAATATCGCCTTCAACGGGGCTTGGTTCCCACGGCATTGTCAGGTCAGAAGGGGATATTTGACCTTGTGCTGGGTGGTAACGAAAGGATGGGAGTAAGGGCTTGCGAACCACTTCACCGGGGCCGATGAGTTGGTCAATATCGAAAAGAGAAACGGGAGCATGTTGTAGGTCGTCGTTGATTTCACAGTAAGCGACAACCGTATTGGTTGTACCTAAGTCAATGCCGACTAAAAAACGAGGAGTTGCCATACAAAACCTTATTCTTCCAGAGTGATGACCAGTTTTTTGATAGCTTTGGTCTTATTGTTGTTATTCGTAAACGTCATTCCTGAGAAACAGGCAGGACTAGATTGAGAAATGCATTGATAAAGTAACGGCACCCGCTAAGGTGCCGTTGATTCATTATGCTTGTTCGTTTGAGTCGTTATTCGAGTCTTCACGAACATCGAACTCAACGTGCCACTTCTGACCGTTGTCAGTAGCAATCGCTTCTAGGTATAAGGTACCTAACTCAGTAACGCGAGAAGCCAGGGTCACTGGAACGACTTCACCTTCGCGACGGCCTTCAGATACCGGCAGAGTCACTTGGATTTCAGGAAGCTCATCAAGCTCTTCAGGCGCCCAGTGATCAAGGTGTGTACCCGCTTCATCTTCACGACGAATGGTTGAACCGAAGAACTGGAAGTGTACTGGCTGACCAATCAC
Organism: Vibrio sp. 10N.261.51.A3; assembly: GCF_041471965.1. NCBI lineage: Bacteria > Pseudomonadati > Pseudomonadota > Gammaproteobacteria > Vibrionales > Vibrionaceae > Vibrio > Vibrio sp. 10N.261.51.A3. The sequence goes on along the minus strand of NZ_JBFRPK010000060.1, from coordinate 38,472 downwards.
TAGACCGAACTCTTGGCTAGGTACTTGAACGCTTGAACCTTCTTCCATACCAAATGGGGCAACACACAGCGCTTCCATTGGAGGAGCCATACCTGGGATTGCTGGCATCGCACTTTCAATTCCTACGTAGTAAGAAGAAGCGATACCACCGCGGATACGAACGCCTTGGCCACGACGAACTGCGCCGTAGTATGAAGCGCCACTTGCAACCGCTAGGTCTAAATCTAAACCTGAAAGCTGTTTTGCGAACTCTTCGTCAGCATTGATCAACCATTCGTTGATCGTATCTGAAAGACGATCAGCAAGTAGGTTCGATTTTAGAACACCACCATTGAACAGGATTGCTGTTGGCTTGATGAAGTCTGCCGCTGGCGCTTCTGACCCTTGCGTACCGGGCATACCGGGCATGTTTGCAAACGGGTTGAAATCTTGCTGAGCCGTTTCGCTATTTCCAGAAAGCGCATTCGCTTGCTTAGAAAGGAATGCGGCAATGTGACGAGTAATACCTGCGTCTTGAGCGTAAGGCAGACCCATTTGAGTCAGTGCGCCACGCGTCTTTTGTACAGGGTGCTCAGTTACAGCAACTTTAGGGAAGAAGCCGTCCACTAATGTTTGTTGAACTTCTTGCTGAGTCAGTTCTGTTTTCAGTGTTGCGCCAAGCAGTTTAGAACCACGGCTTGGAACAACGATAGGAACAGATTGCAGTTCAGCATCGTTAAGCAGTGCTTCTTTCGCATCACGACATGCGTGAGTCATTGCTTGAACCTGCCAAGGAGCCAGTTCTTTGCCTTCTTGCGCCAGTTTCATCTTCAAGCGGTAAGCCAGTGCTAAGTCCATGTTGTCGCCGCCAAGTAGGATATGTTCACCTACTGCGATACGGTTCAGGCTTAGGTTGCCGTCATCTTGTGTTACTTCAACTAACGAAAGGTCGGTTGTACCACCACCGATATCGACAACAAGAACGATGTCACCAACGTTTACTTCATCACGCCATGTGTCGTTGCTGTTATCAATCCAGCTGTACAGAGCCGCTTGTGGCTCTTCAAGAAGCGTTAGGTGAGTGAAACCAACATTACGTGCAGCTTCTGCTGTTAGGTCACGAGCCGCAGGATCAAACGAAGCTGGAACCGTGATCGTTACATCTTGGTCTGCCAGTTTGTGTTCTGGGTTTGCGTGGTTCCATGCGTCTTTAAGATGCTCAAGGTACAATTCAGTTGTCTTAAGCGGAGATACTTTTTCAACTTCTTCAGGGCTGCCTGCAGGAAGGAAAGCATCGCGACGGTTAACACCACCGTGGCATAACCAAGATTTTGCACTTGCTACCAAACGGATAGGGGTTTTAGAACCAAGGTTACGAGCAATTGCACCCACTAGCGCTTTTGGCTCTGAAGACCAAGGAAGAACGCGAGAGCCCGCATTCATTTCATGTTCGTGCGGTTGGTATAGGAACGAGCCAAGTTGGCTGCGAGTTTCTACTGTACCTGGCGCCGTCAGTTGAGGGATTTGCATCACCTCAACGCGAGCGTCTTCATTGCTTGTGTCGATGTAAGACAAAACGCAATGTGTAGTACCTAAATCGATACCAACACTGAACTTGGGTACCTGGTTTTGCTCTTGAGAAGATGGCTCTTGAGCTGAATGACTTTGGTGTTCCATTATAGCTCCACCTCTGCCGGTGCAATTACAGATGCATCGTAGTTTTCAGCAAGCTTAGGCAGGTTCATGTCAGTTGCTTTCCAACCTTTGTGAACTAGTGTGCCGTTGAATGGTGCATTGCCCGTTACGTTGCCAGTTAGGCGAATTTCTTGAGGGTTGAAACCTTCAGCGATAGTGATACGTGTTTCTTCATCTTCAGTGCGGATGTGAGACAGCGTTACGTAATCAGCCAATACTTTTTGACCGCCAGTGTGAATAACACGAGCTGCTGCGCCAACTTCTTCATCAGAGAATGACGTTAGGTCTTCTTTTAAGAAGTCGATAAGGCGCGCTTCTTGCTGCATGATAGACAGTAGCTGCATTGCAGAGTCTGTTGGTGCTGTAGCAAGCTTAGATTCAACTTCTACTACTTTTTCGATCACACGTTCAACTTCTACTACTTTCTCTACTTCGACAATTTTCTCAACTGGCTTTTCAACTTCAACGACCTTTTCTACTGGTTTTTCTACGACTTTCTCAACCACTTTGGTTTTACGAGAAACGGCAATTAACAGTAGTAAAACGCTTGATGCAGTTAGGCCTGCGTGAAGCATATCAAACGTTTGTGGGATTAGGTTCAAATCAACGATCATAGTGATTTCTCTTTAAAATTGATTTAACGGTATATTCGTCGGTTCAAAGGAATATACAGGTTGGAAAGAAACTCATTGGCACTAAGCCGAAACGGTCACTTTCAAGCTATAAATATGGATGGATACTAGCATATTCAAGGCTTAAGAGTGGTATTTAATGTTTTTAATCAAGTGGGTTTTTGGTGTGTTAGCTTGAAATTTAGTCGAGATTCGGTCGAATATTGGTCGTCGATGTGAGGGCAAGGTAAACAATGCCCGTTTTATGTCAGTTTTAAGACTAAACAGAAATGGAGCATGATTCCCTCCCGTTATATACTTTTAACTCATTAGAGACTATTTGGAAGCCACATGCCGCACAATACCGACCCACTTACAGGGTTGAAGAGACGAACTCTCCCATTGGTCGTATTTTTGGTCAGTTTTTTGATTACTGTGTTGTGTTTTATATTAGTCGCGTTAAACCAAAACCGCGCGTTAAATATGAATTTGGATAGCTTTACTACTCACCAGACACTGAGTTTGGAAGCGTTTATCGCTAATGACGTGGCTTACATTGGTTCTGGTGCTAATTTTTTCTACGCAAATGATCCTGAAAACTGGGATAAGTTTGATCGTTTTGCACAACAAACGATTAATGTTTCAAAAAGTCTAATTGGCTTGCAGTGGATGCAAAAAGTGGCAGCAGACGAGATTGCCGAGCATACCGCTAAGATGAAAGAAAATACCCGTCTTACGAGCTGTTCACTATTCCAAAACACGAAGCCAAAGTCTTTGGTTACATCTTAGATGGTGAGCCGGCGTTCATTGCTAGTGACCTGTATCCCAACACACAAGCAAACGACAATGTACTTGGCTTTTATTTTTCTCGTGAGCGCTTCAAGCTGGTTTTAGATAATATTAAACAGACACGTAAAGCGAATATTTCAGACAAAGTTCGCTTGCTTCAAGACGGCTTAGATCAAAATACACCAAAGACCGGCATGTTGGTTTATCACCCTGTGTTTGAAGGCGAAAGCGATAATCTACTTGGCGTTGTGATTGGTGTGGTTCGAACGACTTACTACTTTGAAAATCTACTGGCTTCGGCAGTGGGAGACATGGATGTCTATATTCGTGTTACCGATACGGGTTTCGAAGCAGAAAACTCCCCAATATTGTTTGAAACCGAGGGTTATGAAGCGGTATCTGGGCACCACATTACCAAAACAATCTCACTGACCAACCGAAATTGGAAGATCGATTACAAGATAGATTCCTGCATCTCTTTTTATGGCTACCTTGTGTTGACTGGCATCGCGCTAGTCGGAACAACCATCTCATTGTTGTTAGCGTACATCGTGAATATGCAGATCAGAGAAAAAGAGCGCCTGTATCAAATGCTTGATAAAAGAACAGAAGAGCTTCGTTTTCTAGCCAACCACGACAGCCTGACCGAGGTTTATAACCGACGTGCTTTCAATAAGATGTTAGATAAAGCGATACAGCGAAATGAACCCTTTAGTCTCATCGGATTTGATGTCGACAAGTTCAAAGGCATTAACGACCAATTCGGTCACCCTTCAGGGGATGCTTTACTCATTCATGTAATTAAATTGATTTCAGTGAGCTTGAAAGAGGGGGATAACCTGTTTCGTATAGGTGGAGATGAGTTCTGTATCATTTCTAGTATTACAAACCATGAAGCCCTAGAACGATACTTACAATGTATTCTAAGAACAGTGAGCCAGTCTCATTGTGAGCACAAAGGTCGACAGCTCAGTTGTACTTTGAGTATTGGTGCTGCTATTTACGCTAATGAAAACACGGAAGAGATTCTGCAAAAAACAGACAGTATGCTATATCAAAGTAAGTCGAATGGCCGAAATCGAGTGACAATTGCAGGCTAAATGAGCACTTGATACAACTAGGGTCGAGTTCTGTATTGGGCTCATGTACAATTTCACAAAATTTTTGACGAGAGAATTAGGCGACGTATGAATCACAATCGAGTTGTGTGTTTCGATTTGGAAATGTGCTGTTGGAGCGAAGACGGTGTGGGAACAACAGGAGAGATCATTGAAGTTGGTCTTGCTGAGATTGATCTAGCATCCGGTACTATCGTGAAGCGAGCACAATACTACGTTAAGCCAGAGAAAGACGAAGTCTCTCTATTCTGTGCCGAGTTAACGGGCATTACACCTCGTAAAATCGAAAAGCAGGGTCGCCCATTAGAGTCTGTCATCAAGTCGATGATTAAGAACTTTGGTGGTCCCAAAAAAATCTACGCAGCGTGGGGACGTGACGACCTCATTTTACACAAAGAGTGTATTGAAAAAGGCATTGAACCTCCGTTTAGCGAGTTCTTAAACATCGCAACGCTTTACCGTGTTCAGAATCGCTTGAAAGACAAACGCATTGGTCACCGCGCTGCTCAAGAAGCCAAAAATATTGAGTGGGAAGGTCGTCAGCACTCGGGTTATGTCGATGCTTACAATCTTGCGAAACTCACATTAACTATGTTGTAGCTAAATTTTTAGCTCCTCTCAGCCATGTTTAGTCAGCTTTCAGTTTACCGATTCAAAAAAGCGACCGGTTTCTTAACCCGTCGCTTTTATTTATTTCAGTTTCCAATTCATTATTTCAGGCACTAATTTTCGCCTAAAACACTTAACTTACTCTTGATGAAGTCACAGTGGTCGACGTAGAGCAGTTCTGCTGTTTTACGGATCACAGAATCTTCGATAGGGTCAATTTCCCCGTCGGCATGCGCTACTTCCCACATCGCTTTGATTAAGTCGATTCGCACTGGCTGAGATAGGTCTCTGAGTTGCGATGTAAAGTCATACAGCGATACTGATTGCTCTACTTTCGGCTCTGCTTGCGCGAGCAGTACCTTTGCTTGTTCTTCATCTAAATCCAGCAAACGCTGCAGAAGCTGTAGCTTAGCGACTCTTTCTGATTCATTGATCTGATGGTCGGCACCCGCGACTTCACACAACAAACTCGCGATGGCGATATTAGGTGATGTGCCTTGGTTTTTGCTTAGGTCCTGGCCTTCAATCAATTGTTTAAACATTGATGTGAGAGAATTGAACATAACGAGCTCCAGTTAAAATTTGTATCGAGTTCCGTAACGCTGATAGCTATCAACTATAAACATAAACATAAACATAAGCATAAGCATAACTATTGGGTCTACAGAGTGTGATCGCAAGCGTCTTTACTAAAAACTGACATTACGGATACGCGAGCGATAAGGAGCATTTTATCAATCGGGCTCTGGGAAACGGGTAATTTTACCGTCGCCACTGAGTGTCGTGATCGATTGCGGTTTCCCATCAGTGTCTAGCCTCAATTCTCCAATCGCACTGCGGTTTGAAAGGCGATAGAAGGTCTGATTGTCAGGGCTTCGCTTTTCGATCTTCAAGCGTTTACGCTTAGTGAAGTAGTTCAAAACTGAGCGAGGGCTGTATAACAGGCGGTCCCATACATCGCAGAATTTAAGCAGCGGAGCAGGGAACTGATTTTTAATACCACTGCAGGTGATTTGATAGATGTTCGGGCTGTTGCGACGATACCTAAGCTTGATGTCATAAGCGAAGGAGTAGTGAACATCGCCAGAAAGTACCACGAAGTTGGTCGGTGTTTTGGTATGGGTAAAGATGCTAATCAGCGTATTAGCACTGCCCGGATGTGCCATCCAGTTTTCAGCGTCAATCACTAATGGCTTGCCGATTGTGGTCGCCATCTTTTGCAGTGTTTCAATAAACTTCACGCCAAACATCGGTGCAGCAGAAACGATCACCACTTTATCTTGATTCATTAACTGATGTTGAAACTCAATCAAGGCTTCCCAGTCCATTAAACCTGAAGGCTTGTTCATGCGTGACTCTGAACGCCAACGACGCGTACGAGTATCCAACACAATGACTTTGGGTGAGGTATCTATTGTGTAATGCCACTCTTCAAAGCGACTCAGCATCTCAATAAAGGCTTGATGCTTGTCTGGCTCGATGTTGCCAATAGAGTGAGTAGTCGCTGCATTGCCGGCTTCATTATGAGTTTGTTTACTAATGCGCGGTTGTTTAGTAATGAGCGGTTGAGCGACAAAAAGCTGTTTTGCTTGCTCGATGAACGTTTCGTCGAAGCTCTCCGGTTTGTTACCCCAACCTTGACACATCCAGTAAGCCGCAAGGCCGTTACCAATGACTTGGGTCGCGAACTGGTTTTGGTCGACGGCATGCTCCCAACCCACGGTAAGGTTCCAATCATCCGTCACATCGTGATCATCGAAGATCATGTACGTTGGAATATGCGCGAACAGACGTTGCACTTGCGGTAAGCCAGCAATGAAATCATCCATGATGACGCTTTCATCACGCCATTGTTGCTGCTCAGTCGGTGTTAATTGGCGTCCACCTTGAGTGAAGTTATTCTCAATTAAACGCTCTCGATTGACGCATTGCCACAGTGTCGGAGACCAAACCAATAAGTACATCGCGATAAACTCAGACAGCGTGACCAAGTGGTTTTCACAATCGGTAGAGCTAAAAATCGGCACGCCACGGTTCGGGAATAACTTATCGAGCATGGATTCTGAAGCTGTGTGGTGCGGCAAATAGTGATGACGCTGGTATAAGTGGTATTCACTGTTATACAGAGCGTCACTGTTGTTGATTTGTTTAATTTGCGAGTCAGTCGGTAAGCTTTCGCCTACAAGGCCAAGCAGGTGAATCACTTGTTGAATAGCATCAAGTGTTGGTCCTGCCACATGGTCGGCGTAGATCTGATCGCCGCTCATCATCAGCATGTCGGGTCTTTCAGCGACGGTTTGATCGGCCATCTTGTTATCGGCTGCAACTAGGCTGTCTTTGCTTGGATGATGCGGGTTGCGGCAAGAGCCATGAAGAATGTAATCAGCTGAGGTCGATATCTTAAACTCAACGCGAGATTTACCGTTGTAAACAAGGTGAGGGGCGAGCTCTTTTAGTGAACCTGACTCTGTGTGAATGTCATATTCAAGCAGCGTATTAGTCGGAAACTCACCTTGTAAGCGAATTAGCGTTATCCACGCATGTGTACCGATTTGAATCGAATCATGTTCTTCAAGCGATGAGGTATAAAACGGCTGGTCTTGTGCTGCTTCAGAATCGTCTATTTCTTGAGTATGAAGCTCGGCTCTGCCTGTAAGAGGCGAGCTGGTGGCTAACCAAAGTACTACTTCAGTCGCGGTGGTTTTTCTTAAAATGGGTCCGGCGAGTAACAGGGGAAGAGATGATGTCGTAGAGGGTTTCAATACGGTACCTAAAATCGTTGGTGGCTAGTCGTCGTGGTGTTCTTTTGTTTCGATCTTATTTGTGTCTGGCTTTGTGGTTTCAAGCGTTGATGCTTCAAGTTCTACTGAGTCAGATTCTGTTGTTTTAAACTCTGCAATCTCAGGCTCTGCCATTTCAGATTCTGTTGATTCAAGAACTTCGATAACTTCTGAGCTAGAAAGTTCATGGCCCATTAGAAATATTGCCAAAAGGGCATCGGCTTTGGTCTTGGTATCGGAAGGCTCGTCTAATAACAGTTCGAGCTTTTCTCGAATCATAGCAATCTCGTGCTCAACAAAGCCACGGCCTTCTTCATCCCCTTGATTGTCTTCAGGGGCATTATCGAATTCAAGAAATAGCATGTCACCGTCTAGGTTGGTATCCACCAAACGCTCAGGCAACCACGCCTCACCCATAACAATATCTGGATCGGAATCTTTGGGTAAGTGATCTATAATGTTTTGTAATTCGGAGACTTTCACAATACTTTCATTTAACCGAGAATATTCTACATTGTAACGGTCAATGCCGAGCAAACCTAAAAATAGTTAGCCGTCATGGTTAATAAATGTCTAATCAGTAACACAATATTTTTTCAAAGAGTAATTACACAAGAATGAAGCTCAAATATTTACCGACTCTTCCTTCATCTGGATTGGTTTTACTAGGTAGCGCTTTCCTAAGTGGCATTTTCGTAAGTGCTAATGCGTGGGCCGCTGAAGAGCAAGAGTGGGGCATCGCTGCAATGTTCCGTACAGCAAGCATCCCTTATGACACGTCTGGTGGCGACCAATCGGTTAGCTCATTCGTACCGATGCTGTTTTTCAAGAACGATTATGTGTTTATTGACGGTACTGAGATGGGGGCATACCTCTATCAAACTGACGATGAGAAGTGGTCTTTCAATGCTATCTCTCGCATGCGCTTTATTGATATTCCTGCATCTGAGCAGAACGCGATTGAAGGCGATACGGCGGACTTTGGTGCTCAACTGACCTACCAACTTGATGATTCTTGGTCTGCCGAGACCGAGTTAATGAGCGACAGTGAATACAACTTCCACGGTAACTTACGAGCTAAAGCCAAGTATGAAACTGGAGATTGGGAGTTTTACCCGAGCGCGACGCTGCGTTATAAAAGTGCTGATTTCAACAGTGAGTATTACTCCGCATCTAATGAAACCATTGGTGCTGGTGTTGACTTAAATGTTGGTGTTGAAACGCGTTACCATGTGGTTTCTAACTTGTACTTATTGGGTTCAACCAGTGTGACTCGATTGGACGATAACGCTTACGATTCTTCGATTGTTGAAGACCGTTATCAGGGGGAATTGTACCTTGGCTTTGGTTTCTTTAACGACAAAGAGAAAGCGCCAAAACCTAAACTGAGCAATGCGCCGTACTTACGTGTCGCACACGGCTGGGGAACGCCATCCAATATTGGCGACATCATGAAGTTCAATCGAGAGAAAGACGAATACAACAACCAGTTGACCTCGTTCTTCTATGGACACCCGTTAACCGATGAGATCTTCGGTTTGCCACTGGATATCTATTTAACCCCAGGTATTGCGCACCACTGGAGTTCAGACGTTCAATCGAGCAGCACCGAATACATTATCGCAATCAAGGCGTACTACACCTTTGATTGGCCAACTCAGTGGCGTGTTGGTGTGGCAGAAGGTATGTCTTACATCGATTCGATTACCTATATCGAAGGCTCTGAGATGGACCGTAAAGGCTACACAGCCAGTCATCTGTTGAACTACTTAGACTTCTCATTCGATGTCAACGTTGGCGATTTGATTGGCAAGAATGACTTGAACAACTTATGGTTCGGTTATTCATTGCATCATCGTTCTGCGATCTTTGAAAAATCCTCTCAGTATGGTCGTATCAAAGGCGGCAGTAACTACAACACGGTCTACTTCCAATATGAGTTTTAAGCGCAGTTTTTAACGTTAGCTTTAAACCAGAGTTGACTAAGTACGAATTACATTTGACCGCGCTTTCATAGCTCCTGCGAGTGTTAGCGAGATTAATCAGCCTGATAGCTAAAGGTTTTCCCTTTGCTGTCAGGCTTTTTTGTTTGAGACTTGTGATATAATCGCGCGAGTTTAATAAGTACAAGAATAGGACACGCTTTGACTTCGTCTCCGGAAAAAGCAGATAACAACAAGAATGCAGCACAGCCAAGTTCTTCACAGAGCAAAGCGAAACCAAACCAAGCTGCATCGAAAAAATCTGCTGAACAATCAGCGACAAACAACAAATCATCTCAGAATAGCCCAGCCTCTCTTCGTAAAGCGCTCAACGAATGTATGATGCGCGATCGCTTCCGTTTGAGTAAGCGAATTGCTGGTGCGAGTAAAATTAAGAACGAACAAGCTAAGCACGCTGTCTTTGATGAGATTGCGTTAGACATTGCTAAGTCAATGATGACGGCAACTCAGCGCGCGGCACAGAAACCAACGATTGAATACCCAGAAATTCTCCCGGTTAGCCAAAAGCGCGAAGACATCGCGAAAGCCATCGCTGAAAACCAAGTGGTTATCGTGGCGGGTGAAACGGGTTCGGGTAAAACCACTCAGCTACCAAAAATCTGTTCTGAGCTTGGCCGCGGCCGCTTTGGCTTAATTGGTCACACTCAGCCCCGTCGTCTTGCGGCGCGTTCGGTTGCGAACCGTATTGCTGAAGAGATGGAAACACAGCTGGGTGAGTTCGTTGGTTATAAGGTTCGATTCAACGACCAGATTTCTGACAATACCCAAATCAAACTGATGACCGACGGTATTCTACTGGCGGAGATTCAACACGACCGTTTCTTAAATCAGTACGACACCATCATTATCGATGAAGCGCACGAACGTAGCCTGAACATCGATTTCATCATGGGTTACCTGAAAGAGTTACTGCCAAAGCGTCCTGATCTGAAAGTGATCATCACGTCGGCAACCATCGATCCAGAGCGTTTCTCTAAGCACTTTAACAATGCACCGATCATTGAAGTGTCTGGTCGTACTTACCCAGTTGATACGCGTTACCGCCCATTAGGTGGTGATGAAAGTGATTCAGACCGCGACCAAATCGAAGGCATCTTTGAAGCCGTTGATGAGCTGTGTGATGAAGGCCTTGGCGATATCTTGATCTTCATGAACGGTGAGCGAGAAATTCGTGATACCGCAGATGCATTAAGTAAACGCAACCTTCGTGATACCGAAATTGTCCCGCTTTACGCGCGTCTATCGGCGGGTGAGCAGAACCGTATCTTCCAGTCTCATACTGGTCGACGCATCGTTCTGGCAACCAACGTGGCAGAAACCTCGTTAACCGTTCCGGGCATCAAGTATGTTATCGACCCGGGTACGGCGCGTATTAGCCGCTACAGCTATCGTACTAAAGTACAACGTCTACCGATTGAGCCAGTGTCTCAAGCGAGTGCAAACCAGCGTAAAGGTCGTTGTGGTCGTGTTGCAGAAGGTATCTGTATTCGTTTGTACTCTGAGGAAGATTTCGAGTCACGCCCAGAGTTTACTGACCCAGAGATTCTTCGTACTAACCTAGCATCGGTTATCCTTCAGATGACAGCGCTAGGCCTAGGCGATATTCAAGCGTTCCCATTTGTTGAAGCGCCCGATAAGCGCAACATTCAAGACGGTGTAAGGCTGCTTGAAGAGCTTGGTGCGATCGCCACCGTTGAACCGTCAGCGAACAAAAACAAGAACCACGGCGACGACAAGAAGAAGCTAACCGCGATTGGTCGTAAGCTGGCAAAACTGCCTATCGATCCACGTTTAGCGCGTATGGTAATTGAAGCGCCACGTAACCGATGCCTACACGAAGTGATGGTGATCGCGTCTGCGTTGTCGATTCAAGATCCGCGTGAGCGTCCATCAGATAAGCAACAATCGTCTGATGACAAGCACAAGCGTTTCTTCGATAAAGAGTCTGACTTCATCACGTTTGTGAACTTATGGGATTACATCAAGCAGCAGCAAAAAGCATTGTCGAGTAACCAGTTCCGCAAACAGTGTAAGCAAGATTACCTCAACTATTTACGTATCCGTGAATGGCAAGATGTGTACTTCCAAATTCACCAAGCAATGCGTGAGCTAGATACTAAGTTGAATACAGAACCGGGCAGCTACGATGGCATTCACATGTCACTGCTATCAGGTCTGCTTTCGCACATCGGTATGAAAGACCAAGAGAAGAATGAGTATCAAGGTGCACGTAATGCACGCTTCCACATCTTCCCTGCGTCTGGCCTATTTAAGAAACAGCCTAAGTGGATCATGTCTGCGGAGCTGGTAGAAACCTCAAAACTTTGGGGCCGTGTTATCGCGAAGATTCAACCTGAATGGATTGAACCGCTAGCGAAACACCTGATTAAACGCAGTTACAGCGAACCACATTGGTCGAAGAAACAAGCAGCGGTAATGGCACACGAAAAAGTGATGCTTTACGGAATCCCAATCATTCCAAAACGCTTAGTTAACTACGGTGCGATTGATGCCACTGTCAGCCGTGAATTGTTTGTACGCAGTGCATTGGTTGAAGGTGAGTGGGAAACCAAACATACGTTCTTCAAGCAGAACCGTAAGCTTCTACAAGAAGTCGAAGAGCTAGAGCATAAATCGCGTCGTCGTGACATCTTGATCGACGATGATGAACTGTTCGATTTCTATGACCAGCGTGTTGGTGAAGAGGCGGTTTCTGGCCGTCACTTTGATACATGGTGGAAGAAGACCAGTCAGAAAACCCCTGAGCTGCTTAACTTTGAAAAATCGATGCTGTTCCGCGGTGATGCTAGCCACGTTACCGATCTGGATTACCCGAACTTCTGGCACCAAAACGGTATCAAGCTCAAGCTGAGTTACCAATTTGAGCCGGGCGACGATAACGATGGTGTAACGGTACACATTCCGCTGCCTATCTTGAACCAGATCGACCAGAACGGTTTTGATTGGCAGATCCCGGGTCTACGTCAAGAGCTAGTAATTAGCTTGATTAAGTCGTTACCTAAAACGCTACGCCGTAACTTTGTACCTGCGCCAAACTACGCAGATGCATTCTTGGCACGTGTGACACCGCTTGAAGCACCGTTACTGGATTCTCTTGAGAAAGAGCTACGCCGCATGACGGGTGTGGAAGTGGTACGTGATGACTGGAAGTTAGACCAGATCCCTGAGCACTTAAAGGTAACATTCCGCGCTGTAGATCATCGCAAGCGTAAGCTGAAAGAACAGAAAGATCTGCATGAGTTGAAAGAGAGCCTGAAAGACAAGGTTCAAGAAACGCTTTCTAAAGTGGCAGACGACGATATCGAGCAGCAGAACCTGCACACGTGGAGCTTTGGTGAATTACCAAAAGTCTACCAACAGAAACGTGGTGGCTACGAAGTTAAAGCCTTCCCTGCGCTGGTGGATACCAAAGACAGCGTAGAGATCAAACTGTTCGAAACCGAGCAAGAGCAAATCTCGGCAATGAAATCGGGTCAGCGTCGTTTAATCTTGTTGAACGTGCCATCACCGATCAAATACTTGCACTCGAACCTGCCGAACAAATCGAAACTTGGCTTGTACTTCAACCCATACGGACAGGTACTCGATCTTATCGATGACTGTATCGCTTGTGGTATTGATAAGCTGATTGAAGAGAAGGGCGGTTTGGTTTGGGAACCAGAGCAGTTTGAAGCTCTGAAAGAACACGTACGTGCAGAGCTGGGTGATACCGTAGTAGAGATTGCTCAACAGGTTGAAACCATCCTAACCACGGCATTCAGCATCAGTAAAAAGCTGAAAGGACGCGTGGATCTTTCTATGGCATTCGCACTTTCTGACATAAAAGCTCAAGTAGAAGGTTTGATTTTTAAGGGTTTTGCCACAGAATGTGGGTGGAAACGCTTGCCGGATATTCTACGCTATATGAGAGCGATTGAACGCCGCATGGAAAAACTGCCAATTGACCCGAACAAAGATCGTCTTCACATGATCAAAGTTGAGTCAGTAATGAATGATTACAAAGAACTGCTGAATAAAATTCCAAAAGGGATCGCGGTTCCAGAAAATGTAAAAGAGGTGCGTTGGATGATAGAAGAGCTTCGTGTAAGCTTCTTCGCACAGCAGCTCGGTACGCCTTACCCAGTATCAGATAAGCGTGTTAAAAACGCGATTGATGCTTGCTAAAGGAATAAAGCTAGACGCAATGGCAAGGTTTGGGTATAAATCTTGCTTATTGCATTACTAATTGAATAGTTATTACATACAGGGCGACTTGGTGGCAATTTATTACCACTCAAGGCCTGCCACTAGGACGAAAAAGGTCGAATATGAAAAAAACGTTATTGGCACTAGCACTACTAGGTGCATCTTCAACAGCAATGGCTGATTCTTGGTTGTACGGCGGTGTAATGGGTGGTCAAAACTCATTCGCTGGTGAAGATGAAAACGCGGTGGGCATCCACGTAGGTACAGGTATCCTTCCACTAATCGGTGTTGAAGCGGGTTACTGGGATCTAGGTTCTTTCGACAACGTTAGCTACGGCAACCGTGCTAAACAAGGTGTTGACGTAAGCACTGCTTACCTAGCGATCAAACCAAGCATCGACTTCGGTCCTCTTCACGTATACGCGAAGGGTGGTCTTCACTCATACGAAGTGAAAGGCGATAACTTCAAGCAAGACGATGTAGACGTAATGTACGCTGTAGGCGCTGAATACTTTATCTTTGGTCCACTATCTGTAGGCGCTAGCTACCAAAACTTCAAAATGAAAGATGACGACTCTGGCGTTTTCTCTCTAAACGCAACTATCCACCTACTGTAATTAATCAGTAAGACGATCGTAAATAACGGTCGGTTAGTCGCTAAAGAGTTCGTAAGAACTCAATAAAAAATGCCAGCTTAATAGCTGGCATTTTTGTATCTGTTAACCGGGTAATTGCAACTCTGTTTTCTTCTAACAGGCAGCGGGTAGACGGTTACTTTTTACTGTTCAGAATACGCTGGATTCTTGGGTTAATCGCTTTGCCGTGCTGGCTTTCGTACTCTTCACGTTTTAAATCGTTTAGGTTTTTCACTGAGTTAGCGGCAAGCAGGAATTGCGGTAACTCAGTTTCCAGCATGCCTTTCTCATCTAAACGTTTTGCTTCCAAGTAGTACTTCTTAAACAGACCATCCAGCTTGTTTTCAGCCGTACGCTTCAAGTCATACAGTTTGTTCTGAATCAGCCATTTTTCAATTTTGTTGGCAGCGGTGCGAGACAACACACGGATACGGCTATCCAGCAACTCTTCTTCAGTTAAAGAATCTTTCAGGATCCACAGCTCACCCATTTGCGGCGGCCAGCTGTTGCCAAGCTGAATACGTTCGTGGCAGTGCATTAAAACGCGGTTAAGGCCGTCTGAATCAACAGAGTTGGCAAACTCAATGAACTTACCGCTTGGCTCACTACCGTACTGATATTCCCACTGCGTTTCGTACACGCTCAAGAAAGAGCCGAACACGTGAATACACCAATCGGTTAGTTCCAGCTCTGCAGGATCTTGATCAACAACAGGTACTTGTTGAGACGCACCAGAATCCGCAGCTTGTGCAGCCGCTACTTTCACTTCGGTACTTTGCGCTTCAATCACTTCAGGTACTAATGGACCTGTAGCGTCAGGTACAACAGGTTGAGCTGGCTCAGAAGGTTGGCTTTTTGCCTTTTTGAATGAGCTGCTGCCTGAAGCGTTCAGATGGGCTAAGCTTTTGTCTATACCCATTTCCTTGAGCTTGTCCTGCATTTCCTGAATATTGAGAGGTCTTCTGCTGTTGTTGTCTTTCATTTTGCTTCTCGTTAACTAGCCAGTACTGCAGCTTGGATTCAATCCGAGATAATGGCATTAATTCATTGGCTTTGGCTTTATACCAGAGGACAAATTTCTTCCATACTAAACTATGGTCACCGGTCAAACCGGAGAATTTAAACGCACGTTCTGCCCATGATGGTATCTCTTCTTCGTTGAGATCATGAGTAGAGACGGTGTTGCTGTTCATTGAGCCTCGACCTTGTGGGCGAGGGGCCTGCTGCATGTGTTGCATTGGTGCCGGAGCAGGCTGAAACTTGGGTGCAGGTGCAGGTGCAGGTGCAGGTGCAGTAGAGTAGACCGGAATACTATTGGTCGGTTGAACCTCAACGTGCGCCGTAGCTTGCTCTTGCTCAATGAGCATTTTGAAAACGTGAATCTCTTTCTTATCTCGATAGTCTACTTTCACCTTATCGAGGAAACCTTGGTCGACTAAACACTTAAGGCAGTCGGCTAAACCAAACGTAGAGAGAGCACAAAGCTGACCTGCCGTTTGTAGGCACACATTGGTGTAACCGAATTCATCAGCACCATCTGCAAGCATCAATAAAACCAGCTTTTCTGCTGGGCTAGAAGTATTCACTTGCCAAGCTAAATAAGAATATTTGGCGCTCAATATCGTGTTCTCAAAAAAGGTAAGTCGTTGTCACTATTGTAAGTCACCCCTTACCGAATTTATAGCAACTTAACAGAAAACGACATTAGTAAGCCAAATATTGACCATAAGGAGAGGTCTGCCCCAAAAAGTAAGCCTACACTCATTCATTCTAGGTCAGAAGGTGGCTAAAGATGGGGTTTACGGGCGTCTTTTTCGGGGCAGATTCTGCACCAAGGCTTAAAATAACGCGGTCTATTAACGTTAAGAATGAGCTTCTAAACTTTCGTGTTGTCTTCATGAAAGCGCCTATCTTCTCTCTCTAGTGACTGTTGATGATTTCTTTATCTACTTATTGACCTATTTATCCATACATTCATAAGTTGTATTTAATTTATAAAACACCTTGATATGATCAATATTTGCGCTATTATGACGATAAGTCAGAAATGACGAAGCGTCATAAAATGGTTAACCACATGAATTTACTATTCGTGTTAATATATTGGATAGGAGCGTTTTAAATACTGGCGAAGCTTAGGTAACGGCTAAGCTCATATACGGACTGAAAAATTATGTTTGGCTTTAGTTGTAAAGGCGATAAACAAGGTATCTTTGGTTGCAAAGGCGTGTTGTCTAAAAAGCAGCAGTCTATCGCAGACCGAGAAGTAGAATTGATGTTGTTAGCAAAAGATCTGGTTCGAGAACAAGGGTTCGGAAACCTGACGATGGATAGGCTAACAGCGGCAAGCTCTTATTCTAAAGGTACGATATACAATCACTTTTGCAGTAAAGAAGACGTGGTTTTAGCGTTATGTATTCATTCTTTAAAGGCCGAGGCACTGTTGTTTGCTCGTTCTGGAGAGTTTGAAGGCAACTCTCGCGAAAAGATTGTCGCATTGCACGTTGCGTACCGAGTTTATGCTCGTATGGAACCGGTATTATCAACTTGCGCGATTATGGCGAAAAGCCCATGGGTACTAGAGAAAGCCTCCAGTGCACGCGTGGCCGAGATGAATCAATTAGAAGAGATCGTTATCGAACAAGCGGATCTGCTCGTCAATCAAGCAGTAGAAGCCGGTGACCTAAAGTTCTCTTCTGGCGTGGGTTCAGATGCCATCGTATTCGCCAACTGGTCAATCGCATTTGGTTCAAATGCTTTGTCTCAGAATGCTTCAAACAGTCATTGTATCAAGCGGTTACAAGACCCGTATTCAGTATTACATAACGCGAACATGATTTTAGACGGCCTCAACTGGCAGCCTCTTTCTACTGATTGGGACTACCGCAAAACCTGGCGCCGTGTAGAACAAGAACTGTTCAGTGAAGAAGTCGCTTACTTAGAGTCAGTAGGTCGATAAGCTTCAACTAAGCCCACCTATGTGGGTTTATTAATAACCATTAGTGACGATTCGTCATAAACTTAAGTTTAGCCTAGTGTGGTTTTGGTTTTCTTGAGTATATGACTAAGAATTGTGTTTTTGTCAGCTTCGGCTGGCTTTTTAAGACACAACTATGACGAATCGTCACAAATGGAGACTGTGATGGAACATGACAGCCAGAAGCCCGCTTTCGATCAGCAAAATCGAGATAACCGTAATGTCGATAGCGTAAACGGGGATCTAAATAACAGTTGGCACTCAATACCGACCAAGCGTTCGTTTATCGTTCTGCTGGTGGTTTTTTCAATCATCATGCTCTCTGCATTAGGGGCGAAGAACCTCTACTTTAGAGGGGACTACAACATCTTCTTCGAAGGCACCAACAAACAGTTGATGGCGTTCGATGAAATCCAAACCACCTTTGCGAAAACTGACAACCTCGCGATTGTCGTCGCACCTGAAGGCGGTAATGTCTTCACTCCAGAAACCCTCACTCTAATTCAAAACCTCACGGTCGATGCGTGGCAGATCCCGTACTCAAGCCGTGTCGATTCGCTTGCCAATTATCAGCATACCGAAGCGGTTGAAGATGACCTGTTAGTGGAAGACTTGCTGTACGAAGAATACGAGCACACGCCTGAGCGAATTGCCAAAGTAAAACAGATCGCGCTCAACGAACCACTGCTTAAGAATGCTTTAGTATCGGCCTCCGGCGATGTGACGATTGTTAACGTCACCGTGCAATTGCCTGAAGTGGACAAAACGGCGGAAGTGCAAGAAGTCATTGCGGCCATCAACGCTATGATTGACCGCTACGAAGCACAATATCCCAACGTCGAATTCCATAAAGCGGGCATCATTGCCATGAACAACGCCTTTATGACTTCGGCTCAAGAAGACAGCTCAACACTGGTGCCATTAATGCTGTTGGTGGTGTTGGTATTCCTGACCTTTATGTTGCGCTCATTCTTTAGCGTGGTGGCGACCTTAGTTGTGATTATCTCTTCGATTGTCGCGACCATGGGTTTGTCTGGCTGGGCAGGGATGTTCCTCAGCACTGCGACGGTTAACGTTCCAACCTTGGTATTAACCCTTGCCGTTGCCGATTGTGTTCACGTGATTGTGACCATGAGACAAGCCATGCAGCGCGGGATGGAGAAAGCACAAGCCATTCAATACAGCATCAAGCTGAACGCGATGCCAATTCTGATTACTTCGGTGACCACCGCGATTGGCTTCTTGATGATGAACATGTCGGATTCTCCCGTATTGCGAGACTTCGGTAACTTGTCGGCACTAGGCGTACTCATCGCGTGCTTCCTATCTGTAACTATGTTGCCTGCATTGTTAAAACTGCTGCCAGTTAAACGTCTATCTGCCAATCCTAAGGCGGCAGACAAAGTCACCTTTATGGATAAGCTCGGTGATTTTGTGGTGGCTAACCGCAAAGCACTGCTGCCAATTTCTACCTTAGTGATTGTTGGCGCTGCCGCGTTAATTCCACTCAACAAAGTCAACGATGAATCGGTGAAGTATTTCGATACCTCAAGTGAATTCAGACAAGCGGCCGACTTCATGGAAGAGACCGTAAGCGGCATGACGACCATCAGCATCGCAGTGAAAACCAACGAGTCTCAAGCGATTGCTGATCCTGTGTTCTTGCAAGCGATTGGCGACTTTACCGAGTGGCTACGCGTTCAACCAGAAACCGACCATGTGGCAACGCTTTCTGATGTTTACATGCGTTTGAATAAGAACATGCATGGCGACGATGACAGCTACTACCAACTGCCGCTAAACCGTGAACTTGCCGCACAATACCTGCTGCTTTACGAGATGTCTCTGCCGTATGGCTTGGACTTGAACAACCAGATCAACGTCGATAAGTCATCGATCAAAATGGTACTGACCGTCGACAACCTTGGCAGCGTTGAGCTAGTGGAACTCGAAGAGCGCATTTACTCATGGTTTGCAGCCAATGCACCTCAGTATGAAGTGGTGGCATCGAGCCCATCACTGATGTTTGCCCACATTGGCGAAACCAACATGGCGAGCATGCTATCAACTCTGCCTATCACCTTAGTACTTATCTCTGGCCTGATGATCTTTGCATTGCACTCGGTTCGCTTAGGCATGATCAGCCTAGTGCCAAACATTGCGCCTGCGATCATTGGCTTTGGTTTATGGGCGCTTATCTCCGGTGAAATCAACCTTGGTTTGTCCGTAGTTGTGACACTCACTCTAGGTATTGTGGTTGATGATGCGGTGCACTTCTTGAGTAAATACCAACGTGCCAGAATGGAAGGGAAATCAGCGGAAGAAGCGGTGCGTTACGCCTTCCACACCGTTGGACGCGCATTGTGGATCACCACTGTCGTGCTTGTGGCTGGTTTCTCAGTGCTGGCGATGTCGAGTTTCAGACTCAATTCCGACATGGGTTTACTCAGCGCGATTGTGATTTTCATTGCGCTAGTAGTCGACTTCATCTTGCTACCTAGCTTGCTGATGATCTTCGACAAACAGACGCACTATTCAGATAAACCTCAGCACGAATCAGAGCTATCTAAAGCCGAGTTATCTAAAACAGAGCCATCTAAATCAGCACAGCCTAGCTCGACTGGCGAACTGTCTGCTTCAACCAAATAAGGAATCGTCAGCCTGCTGCGGTGGGCTGACTCAAGGAGAAATTTATGAAAAGCGTTAAACAAACATTCGTTACCACATTACTGACCGCCAGCTCATTAACGATGGGCGCGCTATTAGCCTTCCCAGTGTTAGCCGATCCTGCGAAAGGCCTAGAAATCGCAGAGCAACGCAAAGCCGTTGATCTGGGGTGGGGCGATTCTGTCGCGACCATGGAAATGCTACTTCGCAACAAACAAGGCGAAAGTAGCTCGCGCCTAATGCGATTGAAGTCGTTAGAAGTGGATGACGATGGCGATAAAGGGCTGACCATTTTTGATGAGCCTCGCGACGTAAAAGGCACGGCTTTCTTGAACCATTCACACATCTCTAAATCGGATGACCAATGGTTGTATCTGCCTGCATTAAAACGTGTAAAACGCATCTCTTCACGCAACAAATCGGGCCCGTTTATGGGCAGTGAATTTGCTTACGAAGACTTGAGCTCGTTCGAGTTAGGAAAGTACACCTTCAACTACATTGAAGACGCCAAAATCGAAGGCGTCGATACCTTTGTCTTGGAGCAAGTTCCGACCGACAAAAATTCAGGCTACACCATGCAAAAAGTATGGCTAGACCAACAATATTACCGCCCCGTTCAGGTTGAGTTTTACGACCGTAAAGGCGCATTGCTGAAAACTCTCTCGTTCCAAGATTACAAACAATACCTAAACCAATACTGGCGAGCGCACACTATGTCGATGCAAAACCACCAAACAGGCAAGAGCACGGTATTAACCACGACAGATTTAGCGTTCCAAACTGGTCTTAAGGACAAAGATTTCCAGAAAAACACACTCAAACGTGCAAAGTAAGGCAAGAATATGAAAAGGATTGTGTTAACAGGAACGCAGTTATCTTTAACCTTGGCAGCGACAGTTGGGCTTATGCAGGTGTCGTTGCCATGTGTTGCGGCTGGTTTTAGCTCTGAATTCGTAGAACAGGTCACCCCGGAGCTAGCAGGGCAGGTTAACCTTGAACACAGGCAGTTCTTTAGCGACGGCTTGCAAGGGCAAGATAAAGGGCAAAGCTCGCTGGTGTTACAACCAGAGTTTTATTGGGAACAACAAGAGGGCAATGGCAGCTTTACCTTCACGCCGTTTTACCGCCTAGACAGCGAAGACGATGAGCGAACCCATGGCGACGTTCGTGAAGCTCTGTATCTCAATTATTGGGACGATTACGAACTGCGAGCCGGTGTTGGTAAGGTGTTCTGGGGCGTAACCGAATCGGCGCACTTGGTGGATGTGGTAAACCAAACCGATGCTATTGAATCGGTCGATGGTGAATCGAAATTGGGTCAGCCTATGGTGCACTTCACCTTGATCAAAGACTGGGGAACCATTGATGCCATGTTATTGCCGTATTTTCGTGAGCGTACCTTCGCAGGGGAAGACGGTCGGCTAAGAACGCCCGTTCCCGTTTCAGACGATGCACTTTACGAATCTTCGAGAGAAGAAAAGCACGTTGATGTAGCACTGCGCTATAGCCAAATGTACGGTGATTGGGATGTCGGTTTAAGCTACTTAGGCGGCACAAATCGCGACCCTTATTATCGTGTAGAAGGCAATGAACTCAAGCCGTATTACGCGCAAATGCAGCACTTCGGACTCGATGTGCAAGGCATTATTGGCGATTGGTTGTGGAAGCTGGAAAGTATTTATCGCGACAGCTACGACAACCACACTGGCGTCGCGACAGGTTTTGAATACACTTGGGTTGGGGCGCTTGAATCATACTGGGATATCGGCTTCATTGCTGAATACCTGTATGACAGCCGAGGCAACAACGCCCAAACCATCGGTCAAAACGATGTGTTCCTCGGGGCGCGCTTCGCCTTGAACGATGAAGACGGCACCGAAGTGCTTACAGGCATCACTCAAGACTTAGATAACAGCGATGTCTACAGTGCCAAGCTGGAAGCATCAAGCCGTATCAACAACAACCTCAAGTGGCGACTCAACGCTTGGTTGTTTGAGAACGAAACCCCAGAAGACTTGTTGTTCTTTGCGCGTAAGGACGACTTTGTTGAGATGGCGTTGGAATATTATTTTTAGCCTTTACAAAAAGTGAGCATTTCCAACAAGTTAGCGTTTCCAAAAAATTGGCATTTCCGAAAAGTTAATATTAGCTTCATGAGGCGTTCTTCTTAAGGGGAGCGTCTCAAATTTAAGATGAGCCATATTTAGAATGTTCAACGTCGTCTTTTTATAAAGTGGATCAAACAATCGAAAAGCCCCACAGGTAAGATGGTTATATTTTTCGAACCTCTATAACCTCCGAATATGCATGTAAGTTGTGCTGGTGGTATCGGCCCTAAGGGATTTATGAATTCATTTAATTGGGATAAAAACTTTGAAACAGGTATTGGTGTCGTAGACGAACAACATCAATACCTTGTTGGTTTTATCAATCACTACGGAAACCTGTTGTCAGAGAATACGATCTCTATAGACGACATGAACGTCGCTTTACTCGACCTCACACGCTATGCCGAATTTCACTTTAAAGAAGAAGAATCTTTGATGAGAGATTGCGGAGTGTATGAGTTACACATTGAAGAGCACATCAAAGTGCATCGTGTATTTATGCGAGATATCTACAGTATGCAAGCCTTCATCTTGGAAGAAGATCAGTCGTCAGCACGGCAGTTACTTGATTTCTTGATCCATTGGCTTGCTTATCACATCCTCGGCATCGACCAAAACATGGCGCGACAAATGGCCGCTATAGAAGAGGGCGCAACCCCACTAGAAACCTTTGAGGCAGAAGAAAAGCAGCGAGACTCGTCAACCCTCCCTTTATTAGCCGCTCTGAAAGGCTTATTTGAGCAGGTCTCTGAACGCAACAAACAGTTGTTACGCTTCAACCAGTTACTCGAAGACAAAGTTGAGGAACGGACGGCAGAATTAAAACAAGCGAACAAGAAACTCGAAGAACTGTCGCTAACAGACTCACTCACTAAATTACCCAACCGTCGTAGTGCCTTTAAACAGTTAGCATTACATTGGCAAGATTCCAAAGAACTGGGCATGCCTTTAGTGTGCATCATGATTGATGCCGACCACTTCAAGCGCATTAATGACACCAGTGGCCATGATGCAGGCGACTTGGTGCTACAAACCCTCTCGCGTGAACTGAAAAATGCGTTTCGCAATGACGATATTGTGTGTCGATTAGGGGGCGATGAGTTCTTGGTTATTTGCCCTGACACCGATCTTAAAGGCGGTATGCACATCGCGGAAACGACTCGACAGAAAGTGTCTGAATTAGAGGTTGAAACCAGTCATCAAGTTTGGATTGGCAGCATTAGTGTCGGTGTGGCTGAAATGACCCAAGAATTCGAAACCATGAATGAATTGATTAAAGCGGCTGATGAATCCGTTTATTTAGCGAAAAACGCGGGGAAGAACAGCGTTTGTTCGATTCAGATTTAGATCTCGATTTACTTAAGATTTAGAACCATAGCTCTCGTCAGTTTTAGCGCTCAGGCCACTTTAAATCTAAAACCTAGCTCGCTTAATTTTTTGAGCGTGATTCGCCTCCAAATCAAGGAGTGGTACCAGTAATTGTTCCACTTCTTCCTACTCCTCATTAATATCCTGTTAAATTTGCCGTGTTTTTAGTCAATAACTTGCTCTTTTAGCGATTCAATTTGGCATTGGTAGCGTGTTTGATTACTATGTGTAGCTATCTAAAAAAACTAATCATCCGATACGGACACTACCAACTGGTAGATGAGGAAATGATGCAACATCTAGAAGAGATCATTGCTAATGCAACGACTGCTATTGATACAGCAGATTCGTTAGTCGCACTTGATGAAGTGCGAGTTCAGTATTTAGGTAAGAAGGGTGAACTCACTCTTCAACTACAAAGCCTAGGTAAACTTCCACCTGAAGAGCGTCGCACTGCTGGTCAAGAGATCAACAAAGCGAAAGGTGCTGTTCAACAAGCGATCGCAGCTCGCAAAGACGCACTACAACGTGCAGAGCTTGAAGCGAAACTAGCTGAAGAAACTATCGATGTGAGCCTACCAGGTCGTCGCATTGAGAACGGTGGTCTTCACCCAGTTACTCGCACAGTTGAGCGTATCGAACAGTTCTTTGGTGAGCTTGGCTTTAGCACTGAGTCTGGCCCTGAGATCGAAGATGCATTCCACAACTTTGATGCACTAAACATCGCAGACGATCACCCAGCTCGTACTGATCACGATACTTTCTTCTTCAACCCTGATCTAATGCTACGTACGCACACTTCTGGTGTTCAAATCCGTACGATGGAAAACGGCAAACCGCCATTCCGCTTCATTGCTCCGGGTCGTGTTTACCGTAACGACTACGATCAAACTCACACGCCAATGTTCCACCAAGTGGAAGGTATGTTAGTTGATGAGAACGTAAACTTCGCTCAACTTAAAGGCATTCTTAACGATTTCCTTTGTAACTTCTTTGAAGAAGAGGTTGAAGTGCGTTTCCGTCCTTCATTCTTCCCGTTCACAGAACCTTCAGCTGAAGTTGACGTGAAACGTAAAGATGGCAAATGGCTAGAAGTTCTAGGCTGTGGCATGGTTCACCCTAACGTACTTCGCTCTGTTGGCATCGACCCTGAGAAATACTCTGGTTTTGCATTCGGTATGGGTGTAGAGCGTCTAACGATGCTTCGTTACGGCGTAAATGACCTTCGTGCGTTCTTCGAGAACGACCTTCGTTTCCTTAAACAATTCAAGTAATCCGGGGCAGTCAAAACTATGAAATTCAGTGAATCTTGGCTACGCGAGTGGGTTAAACCTGCAATTAACAGCGAAGAGCTAGCTCACCAAATCACTATGGCTGGTTTGGAAGTTGACGATGTAGAACCTGTTGCTGGTGAATTCACCGGCGTTAAAGTAGGTAAAGTGGTTGAGTGCGGTCAGCACCCAGACGCAGACAAACTACAAGTTACAAAAATTGATATCGGCGCTGTTGATGCAGACGGTAATAAAGAGCTTTTAGACATCGTATGTGGTGCATCTAACTGTCGTCTTGGCCTAACGGTAGCAGTAGCAACAGTTGGTGCAGTACTTCCTGGTGACTTCAAAATCAAGAAAGCAAAACTACGTGGCGTTCCATCGCACGGCATGCTTTGTTCTTTCTCTGAGCTAGGTATCGACGTAGAGTCAGACGGCATCCTTGAGCTGCCAGAAGGCACAACGCTAGGTATGGACGTACGTGAGCTTCTTGAGCTTAACGACGTAACTATCGACGTAGACCTAACAGCAAACCGCGCAGACTGCTTCAGCATCCGTGGCCTTGCTCGTGAAGTTGGCGTACTAAACCGCGCAGACGTTACAGAGCCAACAGTTGAAGCTGTTGCAACAAGCATTGAAGACACAGTATCTGTTGAAATCAAAGCAACTGATGCTTGTCCACGTTACCTTGGCCGTGTGGTTAAGAACGTAAACGTGAAAGCGGAATCTCCAATCTGGATGCAAGAAAAACTGCGCCGTTGTGGTATCCGTTCAATCGACCCAGTTGTAGACATCACAAACTACGTGATGCTAGAGCAAGGCCAACCAATGCACGCATTTGATCTAGCTAAGATCGAAGGCGGTATCGTGGTTCGTCTAGCAGAGCAGGGCGAAAAGCTAACACTTCTAGATGGCAACGAAGCTGAACTAAACAGCAACACGCTTGTTATCGCTGACCAAAACAAAGCACTAGCAATCGCTGGTATCTTTGGCGGTCAAGATTCAGGTGTTACGACTGAAACAACAGACGTACTTCTTGAAGCTGCATTCTTCGCACCGGATCACATCCGTGGTCGCGCACGTGCTTACGGCCTTCACACAGATTCTTCTCTACGTTTCGAACGTGGTGTTGATTCAACACTTCAAGCAGCAGCAATGGAGCGTGCAACACAGCTTCTAGTTGAAATCTGCGGTGGTGAAGTTGCGCCAGTAAACGGCAGCGAATCTGCAGCTGATCTACCAAAAGCAAACGTAGTTGCTCTACGTCGCGCTAAGCTAGACAGCCTACTAGGTCACGAAATCCCATCTACAGACGTAGTGGAAATTCTTACTCGCCTAGGTTGTGAAGTTGAGACGACTGAAGCTGGCTGGACGGCAACGTCTCCATCTTGGCGTTTTGATATCGCAATCGAGCAAGACCTAATTGAAGAAGTAGGTCGTATCTACGGTTACGATAACATTCCAAACCAAGCGCCTAAAGCCGCACTTAAAATGAATGACCACAAAGAAGCTGACCAGCCGCTTAAGCGCGTTCGTGACCTTCTTGTAGACCGTGGCTACCACGAAGCAATCACATACAGCTTCGTAGAACCAGAACAGCAAAAACTTGTTGTACCTGGTGTTGAGCCGCTAATCCTGCCATTCCCAATCTCTGCGGATATGTCAGCAATGCGTCTTGGCCTAATCCAAGGTCTACTAAACACAGTTGTTCACAACCAGAAGCGTCAACAGTCTCGCGTTCGTCTATTCGAATCAGGCCTACGTTTCATCCCTGAAGCAACTGCTGAAAACGGCATGCGCCAAGAAATGATGCTTGCGGGCGTTATCTCTGGTACTCGTGGCGAAGAGCACTGGGACATTGCAACTAACACTGTAGATTTCTTCGATCTTAAAGGTGACCTAGAAGCAGTTCTTGAGCTTTCTGCAAACGAAATCGCATACAGCTTCAAAGCAGCTAAGCACCCAGCACTTCACCCAGGTCAAACTGCGGCTATCGTAGTAGACGGCAAAGAAGTGGGTATCATTGGTACTGTTCACCCAGAACTAGAGCGTAAGTTTGGTCTTAACGGCCGTACTATCGTATTCGAAATCGAATGGGCAGCTATCAACACTCGCGTGCTTCCAGAAGCAGTAGCAGTATCTAAGTTCCCTGCAAACCGTCGTGATATCGCCGTTGTTGTTGATGAAGCAGTTGCTTCTGGCGACATCGTAGAAGCGTGTATCGCTGCTGGTGGTGAATTCCTAACAGGCGCTAAACTGTTCGACGTATACGTTGGTCAAGGCGTTGAAGAAGGTAAGAAGAGCCTAGCAATCGCACTTAGCCTACAGTCTGTAGAGCGCACACTTGAAGATGCAGACATCGCTGGTTCAGTAGATGCTATCGTAGCTTCAATCTCAGAGAAATTCGGCGCAGCACTTCGCGACTAATCTCTTCTGATAGATAGAAAACCAAAGGCCTCGCATTGCGAGGCCTTTTTTGTTGGGGAGTGTTGAGTGAACTACCTTTAAAATAAGTACAACTGTCTATGCTGTCTCTAAAGCATTGAGCTTTCTTGTTGCTCTTTATCTTTTTTCTCACTCTCAGTTTGAGTATTAAAGGCTCTCAAAAGGTCAGAGTGGATATAATTCATAGATAGTTGAAAGCTCATATGCGGCGCCTCCAAAGTAATTTCAGTCTCACCATCTTTGTATGTTGCTGATTTATTACCAACGAAAGGGATCTTTTGGTTTACCAGTTGGTATTTTTTCGCAAGAGCACCATTTAAGTAATCGAATTTGTTTTTTGGTAATTCTGCTAAAACTGCAACCAGTTTGTTCGACTTACTAAAGATGGCTGTCACATCATTAATTCCTTCAAATTGGATTTGGCTTTGAGGGATCTTGAACATATCACCTTGGCTGTACTTGTTAATACCTTGATGAGATATATTGTATTTGCTTTTTAGTTGTTGAACCGTAGTTTCGCCAATCGTTAATCCAAATACCGTAGGGTTGGCGAGTGCCGATTGACATATAAAAAATAGCGCAAAGATAAAATTTTTCATTTTAAAATCCATTTCAGTAAAGGTGAGTGTTGTTTAAGTAGCCAATAGTGTGATTCTTGGGGATATAAACTTCAGTCCAGTTACTTCCAGAGGACAAAACATAAACACGCTGACCTTGTGGCAATGCCAGCAGTTCTTGACTGTCAAAATTACCTTCTTTATAAACTGAAGCTTTTTTGATCTGAACGGTTTTGGTTCCAAGCTTATTGAGTATGTCACTTAGGTTTGATTGTGCTTGTTTGTAATTTTGTTGTGCCGACTTTGCGTACCAGAACGCAGCTAGTTGATTACTTTTCCGTACACCTTTGCCGAATTCATACCGAATGCCTAAGTTACTTTGAGCAACATCATCACCTTGCTTTGCTGCTTTTTGATACCACTTAAACGCTTGATAGTCATCCTTTTCTACTCCATTGCCCTCTGCATACATAACACCAAGGTTGTTCTGAGCAACGGTATAACCTTGTTCGGCTGCCTTCTTATACCATTTGAATGCCTGTCTTGAATTTGCAGTAACCCCTTCGCCATTACTTAACATCCAGCCCAGCCTGAATTGAGCGTCAACATCTCCTTTCTCAGCAGATTGAAGATACCATTTATAAGCTTGTGTTAGATTCTTATCTCTACCTAACCCTTTATAATAGTGTTGAGCAATAAAATAATCTGATGCAGCAGAATCTGATTTACTTGCTATAGAGTACCAGTCAAATGATTTCTGATAGTCCTGCTTTACCCCATTGCCATTAAAATACATCCCAGCTAAATGATATGCAGCGTTCTTACTCTCATTCGCAACCTTCGATAGTAGTTTAAATGCTTTATCTGTGTCTTTTTCAGTACCAATTCCGTACAAATAATACCTTCCTAACTCGGAAGTTGGGGTTGTCCAACCTGAAGAAGCTGCTTTTGACATCCAATAGAAGGCAGATTCCTTGTCTATATTCGTACCTTGTCCATTCTCATATAACCACGCTAGATTTCTGGCTGAGTCCTTGTTTCCGCCTTTTGCTGATTTAGAGTACCAATGAATCGCTTTCTGATAATCCTGAGTTACACCATATCCATTATTAAAAGCAAGTCCCATATAGAAAGAGCAATACGTATCGCTATCAACACATTGTTCATACCATTTTAGGGATTGCTTATATTCTTTTTTCGCCCAATATAGCTTACCTAGCTTCTTTATTGAGTCAGCGTCACTTTTTTCAGCTTTTAGCCATAGTGGGAACAGCTTTTTGTTCTTTTCTAGAACTCTGGATGCTCGGTCTAATTTGCTCTCTGATGCTTTAGTTAAGTATGTGTGTGCGTCTTGATATTTTTCTTGTTCAAGTGCATACATGCCATAATCATATTGAGCATCTATCAAATTAGAATCTGCTGCTTTTTTTAGCCAATCAATATCTTCCTTTGACGGACGATTTGTTGATGTGTAAAGACGATGCATAGAACGGCTATCACCTTCTAAAGCCAGTTTCTGCCAAGATTCTCTTGCTTCAACATGCTCACCATCTTGAAAGGCTTTTTCTGCCGATTCATATGTCGCTGCACAACCTGACAATATCAATGCGACCAAAGCAATAGCCAACTGCTTACGTTTTAACATTATCCCTAACCTCAAATTATTGTAAGAAATTATAATTACCAAGAGGCATGCTATAAATATTTAACATATGTTTCAACGTGTTAAACTCATAATGCTGCAGTGATCACTGCTTTTTTGTAGCAGATAAACAGTACATAAAGTAACAAATAATATGTTTTGTTGTGTATTTATAGTAAAAGCCACTGTTAATTTGTGGTTATTTCGATTTTATGTGCTGTAAAATAATAATTAGTCAAAATTTTCAAACTTAATATTGTAATCACTCGGTTCAATTAATAGCTTCACCACTTTATAGTGGCTATATTGATTGAGAGGTACGCTTTCTGTGTTCCCTCCAAAGTAAGTAAAGAGACACTATGAAACGTTTAATTCTGAACATCACGCTCTTGGTATTGATGGCTCATGATTCAACGGTTAAGTCAGTGAAGTAGGGCGGTTGTAACTTTTCGACGGATAAAACTAAGGCCTCGCAATTGCGAGGCCTTTTTGTTTCTTGGGATATCTCAACCTGAAAAGGTTATATGGTCGCATCTGTCTTAAACAGTAATACCTTATTATCCGAGTAGCGGTAAAGATATGGGTAAGGTGATGTATTCATTGCCTCTACATCGGCCTTGAATTTTTCAGGATTAGCTTCGTATGTTTTTTGTTTAGCTGAGTTCATCCAACCGAAGTAAGGTACGTAACGATAGAAGTGGCTTTGCTCTTCGTATGTCGCCATCATTTCATCAGAGATAGAATACACGAGGTAACGTTTTGTTTTGGGCACGCCCTCAATGAAATCAATCTCACCTTCTACAATTTTCTTGAAGTAGTTTGGTTTGCGTGTTGAAAGAAAGCAGTGGTCTAATTCATCTTCAACAAAAGTGGTATCAGGCGTAAATTCGGCAGATTGTCTAAACTCGGCACATTCTGGTTTGGTAATATCCATTGCGCTGACACTTGTATTTCTAACATTGAGAAAATCTTGCTCAAACTCAAAAATTTCCGCATTCGGATATTTTTGCTTCATCATTTGTTTTAAGCGATCTAAGTCTTCGCGATAGATTGAGTCGTAAGTGACATCATCGCCAATAGGCTCGATAGCAATATTGTGCTGACGTTTGAAGGCGTAAGGAAGTTTGTCTGCTGTTTGCGTGCCCAAAAAGAACGTCGCTATATCGAGGTTTGATGCCAGGTTGCCAATTAACATGGCTGCGGTTGCGGTGGTACTGACCGTGTTTTTGATTGCTACTTTATCGTAGTAATCTTTCGCCAGAACATCGGCATTACCTAGCTTAGTCGGATCACGCTCTGTGTAAACATACATGATTTGCATTGCTTGGCTGTACTGATCGTAATTGTCATGCTGATAAATATCGAGATCTGAAGCCTGTTCAGTGTTGTCTACCATTGCTTCTCTATCGTGTCTCACCGTACAACCAGTGAGTAATAATGCAGTCACTGATGCTGCGAGTATCGTTTTATTCATTTTCTAGACCACTAACTATATAAATAAGATAATTATTCGATGTTAATTATTCGATGTTAATTATTTGCTTTAGTTATTGAATGTTAAAGAATTCTATTGAAAATAGATACTTAGCAAGAGGTATAAATGTGACTTGGCACGTTGTTATTGAACATTGAGCAAGGTCTAAAGCGAATACAATTGAAGACTCAGGCCACTTCCCAATGCTTGAGCAACCAAAGCAGTTCAACGCAACGTTGATGAAAGCGGTGAAGTCAGTGAAGTAGGGCAGTTGCACGCGAAAATAGGCTGACAATCCCCTCCTAACCTCCCCTTGGTTTACATCTCCAGTCTCTTGTTTGTAATGGGAAAGGGGAGGAACTGAATACCGATCGTGAAAAGTGCAGCTATATGTTCAGCGCCAAAGAATGTTCTCCCCCCTCGATCGTTAATCTAAAGAGATCGGGTCACTCCATTCGAGGGGGAGCTAGAGGGGGAGGTTTTGGTCTACTAGAACTATTCAACGCAACGTTGACGAAAGCGGTTAAGTCAGTGAAGTAGGGCGTTGTAGTTGTTAAAAGATGGATGTAATCGGTGATAGATAAAACTAAGGCCTCGCGATTGCGGGGCCTTTTTGTGAGTTGGAGGTTTTGCTAGCTACATTCTTTCAATTTGCGAGTGATGATCGCATCGCTCACTCGTTTATGGTCCTTAAACGACGGCCTCATAGTTATATAAATGCTCTATCAACCACCTCTAGATGCGTAATTAGCGCCACTGTTATTAGCAAGGGCTGACCGAATCTAGGAGGTGCTTTCTGCTGATAATCACTTTAACTATGTGTTTAGGACGTCCTGCTATGGCTAAGAAAATCATATTCATTCATGGTCGCGCTCAAAAGCCCGATAAAGCTTCCCTTCAAGCACTCTGGTACGAGGCTATAGAACATGGCTTGCAGCGAGATTGTGGAGACTCAAGTTCATTACAAGCTTTTAAAGATGTCGATAAACGGTTTGTCTATTACGGTGAGCTATCAAATACATTGTTAGACAAACCAACGGAAGACCCTGCAAGTCGTCAGCAAGCGTTGTCTGAACTCAAAAAGTACAAGACAAGCCAGTTCAATAAAACAACGTATAACAAGGTATCTAAAATTGGTTTTCTGAAAGAGGCGCTAGCAGATACTTTTTCATCGCTATTTGGAACGCTAGGTGTGGCTGAGACACTCATAACGAAGGTCGCACCGGACATGGCGCATTATTGGAATGAAGATACCTATTTTGGCAGTGATGTCAGGCATAGGCTAATGGTTGAACTTAAGGAAGCGCTTGATAATCAAGATGATGTGATGATTGTATCTCATAGCCTTGGGTCGATGATCAGTTATGACGTGCTGTGGAAGTTGTCTCATTACGGAGAGTATAGACACGACTATGGTGCAGACAAGAAGGTCAACTTATTGCTGACGCTCGGGTCCCCGTTAGGCGATGAAAACGTAAAAGATAGGCTAAAAGGGAGCCGCTTGAAAGATGAGAAGAAGTACCCGTTAAACATTCAGCAATGGATAAACATATCGGCAGAAGATGATTTTATCTCTCATGACAGCAAAATTAAAAATGACTTCAAGGATATGCTCAAACTGGATCTAATACCCGGTGGAATGAAAGATATCCACCCGATTTATAACCTCAATATTCGCAACGGGAAAAGCAATCCACATGCTTCCATCGGTTATCTCATTAATCCTAAATTCATCAAAGTACTGGATGAATGGCTCTCGAGTTGATGTGGTTTACCATCACCAATTACTTCGGTGCTCGTTCATTGAAACTTAGATAAAACAAGGCCTCGCGATTGCGAGGCCTTTTTGCGTTCTTACTAAAACTAAATATTAATCGAGCTTAACGAAAACTCGGGATAATCGCTGGTATGCCCGGTAGAAGGCCAACCAGCGCCATTACGCCACTTAGCACAATAAACATAGTGCCAGGCAACACCCAGCGGCTCATTTTACTCAGTTCACTACTACGTTCTTTACAACCGACTAAGCCTAAGTTATCTAACAGCATGGTGAGAGCCCAGCCAAATGCAGGGTTAACGAGCGCTGAAGAGAACACAACAATCGCTGCCGACTGTGTGGTTTTTCCTTCACGCGTCATTTCCATTCCAGCTTCTAGCAATGGAACAAATACCCCAACAATCAGCGCCACACACAGTACAGGTTGCCAGATAGCTAAATCCATCGGGTAACCCCAAACTGCGGCGATGATACAGAACAGAGCTGTGAGCAGCGCGCCAGCAGGAATAGGGCGTTTAGCTATCGCCGCTGGTACGATGTAAGTACCCCATGAAGATGTAAAGTTAGTACCACCGAGCAGAGAACCGAACGTTTGACGAATTGAAGCCGTGGTCATGGTGTCGTCGATGTTCATATGTACTTTTTCGGTACGCTCTGGGTAGCTGATCTTTTGGAATACTTGATGGCCTAAGAAATCTGGCGACCACATCGCCACGGCTAGAATCGCAAACGGCAATACCACCATGAAGTGTTCAATCGTCGGCAGGCCTAGCATCCAACCTGTATCTTCGCCCCACCAATACATAGGGTTCATGTTAGGCAAGCCTGGCTCAGTGTGGAAAGCAAATGGGGCGCCCATGGCAAATGCAATCGTACCACCCAGCAAGCAGCTAAGAGGGACAGCTAGCCAACGCTTACGGAAATGTTCCAATAATGCGTACAAAATAATGGTGCAAAAGATCACGACAAAAGCAATGTGGCTCATACCGATTCCTTCAGCCCAAGCGAAAAGCTTTTTCACTTGAGAGGCGGTTCCAACAAAGCCGAGGTAGAGCAATAAGCCGCCACACACGCCTTTACTGGTGAGGTTGGCCAACATGCTGCCACCTTTACTGATGGCTAAGATGAGGCCAAAAGCGCCAATCAACAGGCCAAACGCCATCGGGTGTCCACCTGCTGCAACCACAATCGGAATCAAAGGGATAAGTGGGCCGTGGGTCCCTGCGAGGTTTGCAGTCGGCAATAAAAAGCCAGAGAAAATAATAATGAAAACAGAGGCGATGAGCAGTTCATAACGAACGTTTTCTAGAATGAAGTCTTCATTTAATCCGAGAGCCCCAGCAAAGGTGGCTGCAATCGCGCCCACCATAACCACTTTACCAATGGTCGCCGCCATCGCTGGGATGGTGTCTTCTATCTCAAATCGATAATCTTTAAACGGCAAATTTGGACGCCAGCGCTTAGGCGACATGATTTGCAATTCGTGTTCTAGATACTGTTCTCGGGATTCAAACTCTGAGCTTGGTTTATGTTGTTGTTCATAGGTGAGTTCATCCTCATTGGCTTGAGGCTTCTCTGTTTGTATATGTGCGGACTCTAAAGTAGTGCTCATTTTGATTCCTTTCGTTCACACTCTTAGGTGTGTTATTCCAACAAACGTTGTTGACTCACGGTATGAAGCGCAAACAATGCGTCAACTTATAATTAAAAACTCATTAACATTTAGTTGTTAGTACCTTATACCAAACCAAAAAAAACAAATAGACTCAGTCGGTTAGACATTAGTCGTAGAGTCGGACGACTAGTATTAGACCCTGTAGATAGTATGTGTCTGGTTATTTGTAGTCCCTTAATTTCTCCCACGTTCTGCACTTGATAGTGATAGAATCTCCGCATTAGAGTTATCGAGAAACTAGGTATTTATAAACAATGTTTATCCATCACGTAAATGGCATCGACTGGCTGGTAATTACAGCCTTTGAAGAACTGAAAACTATGTTTATCGAAGATGCAGGCCCAATCCCAGCTTGCTTTTCTACCGCCAGCGAGTTGAGCCTGATTGATCAAGCCAAACGCAGTTATGGATTTTTGCCTAAACTCCGCGGTGTGATCACCGATACCGGCACGTATCAAAGTGAAAATCTTGAAGAAGATTTGAACCCACAGCTAGCGTGTATAGTGGAAGGGCGTGGTCGGGTGTTTATCTATCACGGCGACTATGTGGCTTTTGTGGATGACGAGCAAACCTTCATTACCCGTATGGACTGAGAGTGGTTCGGTGAGTTGAGATCTGCGAATTGGTAAATCGGCGAGTTAGCTCCCCTAGAATTAAAAACTAAAGGATTAATACGATGGCAAAAACGGTCTCATTAGTACTTGGCAGTGGTGGCGCAAGAGGCTTGGTTCACGTTGGAATCATCCGTTGGTTAATTGAGCATGGCTATCAGATCAAATCTATCTCTGGCTGTTCAATTGGCGCACTTATCGGTGGTGTCTACGCGGCGGGCAAGTTGGATGAATTTGAAGAGTGGGTCACCAGTATCGACCAATCGGATATGGCTATGATGTTGGACTTTTCATGGCAATCGAGTGGTATGTTCAAAGGGGACAAGATCATCGACACTCTGCGTGGACTGATCGGCGAGATTTCAATTGAAGATCTGCCCATCCCTTATACCGCAGTTGCCGCTAACGTCGCCGATGAAAAAGAGGTTTGGCTGCAATCAGGTTCTCTGTTTGACGCCATTCGCGCCTCCATCTCTTTGCCACTGTTCTTCACTCCACATGTCATTAATGGTGAAGTGCTGATTGATGGAGGAGTGCTCAATCCCGTACCGATTGCGCCTACCTTTAGTGATAAGACAGACTTTACGCTGGCTGTGAACTTAGGTGGTGAACCTGAGATGCTTCAACAGGAAACGATACCGGTTTCCCTACCTACAAAAGAGAGCAATCTGCATGAGAAGGTTGTTCACTTTATCGATAATCTCGGTAGCAGTGTAAAAAGTAAAATGAGCTTCAACTTTGCTGCTTACGACATTGCCAACCAAGCGTTTGATGCGATGCAATCGACCATTGCTCGCCAAAAGTTGGCCGCTTACCCCGCCGATATCACGCTTGAGATCCCACGCAATGCTTGTGGCACCCTAGAGTTTGATCGCTCACAAGAGATGATCGACAGAGGCTACCACTTAGCACAGGCTAAACTGGGCAATCGACTTTAATGTATTTGCTGCTGAATGAGGGTAACTATGGAAACTGAACTCAAACTATCTGAACTCAAAGAATTGGTCACAACAAAAGATGTCATCGTGCTCACCAGCATAGAAGAGCCTGCTGTATCTTGGTTGATAGATTGCTATCAAGAGAATGCTGATATCCAAATTATCGAGAACGCACACCAACTAGATACTGAAGCGATTTTGTCGCAATGCAGAAGCAGCCTTAACGAAAGTAAAAAGGTCATCCTTACAGCGCAGTTTCGTAGCCAACTGCCTATCATCAATATCGCTTCACTGTGTAATGAGCAGCGCAAATCATTGATCAATATTGAGCTATCAGGCTGGGATGAAGACAAACGCGTTCCTCATTCTTACAGTAGTTTCTAGCTTATATTTGTTGCTAGCTTATATTTGTTGCTAGGTAACTGCAGTTTTTAGGTAACCGACAGCGTCTCTATAACCAGAGCAGTTCAACACAAGGTTGATCAAAGCGGTTAAGTCAGTGTCCGGAATTTGTTGACCACTACAGGGTGGTTGTATCGAATCAGGAGTAGAAAAGTCTCTTGAGATTTTACTTGTCTAAATTGTGCTTAATTATTTGTTCCACCACACCATTCATCGTCCTTGAGCTAATCTCCGGTTTCAAATACAAGGAATGATACTCAACTCCTGTTCGGTCTATATAGGCTGCTTGTAAGCCAGCGGATAGCGCACCATGAGTGTCCCAATCATGAGTAGCGACAAGACGAAGGTTTTCTACAGGCTCTTTTAAAGTTTCGGCTGCAAAGTTATACACATCTGAATTGGGTTTGAAACTGCCTGTTTCTTCAACGGAAATGACGGTGTCGAAATAATCTTCTAAGCCTGAGTTCTTGATTTGAGAAGTGATGAGATCGAGGGATGAGTTGGAAAAAGCGACGGTTTTAAACCCGTTCTCGCGCAATTTGAGCAAAGACGCTTTGATATCTGTGTGCGGTGGTAGATTGGCAAAAGAAGTTAACAAGGCACCTTTGCTTTCCGCCGTTAAATCACACTTGTACCGTTGTGCAATAGCGTTGAGCGCTGCATTCGCTAATTCAGAAAAAGTAGATTTTACGTTTGTTGCGATGCAAACCGTTGAAGAGTGTAAAAGCTTTGAAAACCAAAGTGATAATGCATCCTCCTTTCCAAACACCGCTTTAAATTTAGGCTGTAATGACTCCAAATTTAAAACCGTTTCGTTTATATCAAAAAGTATCACTTCTTTTTTCATGCAAAGCCCCCAGATTTAATTGAATTTTATGCTTACATAATCTGCTCTGACGATATGGTTTTCAACCTCCATTCAAGTAACTAAAGCTTTGCTCTCTAATTTGAAAAGAAGCTGGAATGCGTCAACGACAACCCGCCAACTCAAATCTGGCGTTGCTTTATGAGTATCATGCAACGCCAAATCTGAAACGATTTAGCTTAATTTGCGGCTTCGATGGTGCCTTTGAAAGTGCTGTCTAAAAAGTCATTGATCTCTTGTGAGTGGTAAATTGAGATAATCTTTTTATACGTTTCATTATTTTTGTCTTCTTCTCGCGCCGCAACAACCATCACTGCTAAAGGTGCGTCTTTTTTCTCTAAGTAAATGCCTTGTTTCTTAGGGTCGAGTCCAGCCGACATTACATAGTTCATGGTGATTGCAGCAGCATCTACATCGTCAAGAGAGCGGGGTAGCTGCGCGGCATCCACTTCAACAAATCGAATGTTCTTCGGGTTGCTAACAATATCGTTTAAAGACGCGTTGAAACCAGCGTTGTCTTTTAATGAGATCAGCCCTGCATCTTCAAGCAGTAATAGTCCACGCCCGCCATTCGTTGGATCGTTTGGAATCGCGATTCGAGCGTTTTCGGGAATAGAATCAAGCGAAGTGTACTTGTTCGAGTAAACGCCCATACGCATCAAAATTGAACGTCCGATAGAAACTAACTGGCTATCGTGATTGGCATTAAAGTTATCGAGGAATGGCTGATGCTGGTAACTGTTCAGTTGGATACTTCCATCATCTAATGCTGCGTTAGGGGTGATATAGTCTGAGAACTCGACGAGTTCAATGTTTATCCCTTGCTTTGCTGCTTCTTTGGCAACAGCTTGTACAACTTGTGCATGTGGGCCAACTGTCGCCCCAATCTTGATGACAGCCTCGTCTTTTTTTCCACATCCTGTTACACCGAATACGAAAGCTAATGCCAACAGGGATGCTGTGATTTTTTTGTAGCTGTTCATGATAACTCCATTTAATAAATAAAAGACATGTAGACGTCTAGCTATCTATATTATCTATTTGCGCGATCGGGTCAATAGGTTTGTTTGAAGCGAAGTTACATTGATGAGCGGTTAAGTCAGTGAATCAACGAGGCTTCTGTACGTGAGACTCGACCGACAATCCCCTTCTAACCCCCTTGGTTTACATCTCAAACCTATTGTTGGTAATGGGAAAAGGGAGGAACTGATTACCGACCAACAAAGGCCTCGCGAGTGCGAGGCCTTTTGGGTTGTGCGCCGAGCATGGC